>PXFD01000114.1 GCA_003564505.1 Syntrophomonadaceae bacterium | reverse complement strand
TTTTCCATCAACCTGGTCACCTGCACAGCCGCGCCAGCAAGGCCAGGTATATCTTCTTTAGTTACCCCAAAATCGCGCAGATTACCAGGTATGCCAATCTCTTCGGAAAGCCTAAAGACAGCCTGGCAAGATCGCTCAGCCTGCTGCTGCAGGGATAACCCACCGATATCCTCTCCTAAAGCACAGGCTATATCAGCAAATTTTTTCAAATCAGCAGACAGGTTGCACTTCATTAAATGAGGTAAAAGCAGTGCGTTTGTGACACCGTGACCTGTGCCAAAGCGACCGCCGATTGGGTAAGCGCAGGCATGAACTGCACCGACCCCGGCATTGGCCAGTGATATGCCGGCAAATACTGAGCCAATGGACATGTCTTCCCTGGCTGCAATATCAATGCCTGAAGCTACCGCTTTTCTCAGGCTGCGTCCGATTAATTTAATGGCTTTTAGGGCATAAAGATCTGTTTGCACTGTTGCCCTGGAAGCCGTATAAGATTCTACCGCATGGGTTAAGGCATCCATACCGGTAGCTGCTGTAACTGTAGGCGGCATAGATATTGTAAGATCCGAGTCAACAATGGCTACATCTGCCAGCAAGCTATTGCTAACTATACCTTTTTTCATTTGGTCTGTTTCATCCGAAAAGATTGCTATCCCGGTAACCTCAGAGCCTGTCCCGGCCGTTGTCGGAACCAGGAACAGCGGCACATTTCTTTTTGGCGCCAGATCAACTCCTATATAATCAAGGATGCTCCCATCATTTGCAGCAAGGATTGACACGCCCTTTGCAGTATCCAGTGGACTGCCTCCGCCAATGCCTATAATCAAGTTGCAGCTGCTCTGCTTATACTTTTCAAAGCAGAGCTCTACATCTTCAATTGTCGGCTCAGGCTTTACATCAAGATATTTTTCTGTTTCCAGACCGTTTTCTTCAATTAATTTTGAAACTCTTTTTACAAGCCCGGCTGAAGCAATATTTTGATCAGATACAATAAAAACTTTTGCTGCACCATATTTCTTCAAAGCTTCGGGCAAATTGCTTAATGAACCCCGACCGTAATAATTATATGCAGGAAGGCTAAAAGACTGGACCACAGTATTTATCTCCCTCCTTCTTGGCAATGATATACTTTAATAATATAAGATTAATTAAGCATAAGCAGCTTTGTATAGAGCTACAATCTCATCCCTGGTTGCCTGTCTGGGATTATTACCCGGGCTGCCGCTTGCCAGGGCCGCATCAGCCATAGCCCCTGATTTTTTAGTTAACTCAAGCTCATCGATGTTACATTCACTCATGGAAGGGATCTGAATATCTTTAATCAAGCGACGAACAGAGTTAGCCGAAAGCTTTGCTGCGTCCAGCTCGGACATTCCCTGAATGTTTTCTCCCATGGCCTCTGCAACACGCGCAAAACGGCCTGGATTGGCAATTATACTGAATTCCATTACCGTGCTGAGCAGAAGTGCATTGGATAGACCATGCGGCACATGGAAATTAGCACCGATGGGCCTTGACATACCATGAACCAGCGTAACAGATGAGTTTGAAAATGCTATGCCTGCCTTAACTGCTCCCATCATCACCTTATCACGGGCTTCAAGGTTGTTTCCGTTAGCCCAGGCTTGCCTGAGGTTGCCTGCAATAAGCTCAATTGCGGAAATAGCAAAGATGTCGCTCATGGGGCTTGCTTTGAGTGAAACATAGGCTTCAATAGCATGACATAAAGCGTCAATGCCAGTTGCAGCAGTCAGCGCCCTGGGCATTGATACCGTCATCATCGGATCTGCATAAGCAACCAGGGGCATTAAGAAATCACTGCCGATCAGCATTTTTACCTCTGTACTTTCATCTGTTATAATTGTAAATTTTGTCACTTCACTTCCGGTGCCGGCGGTAGTCGTAGCGGCAATCAGGGGCACTCCTTCTTTTTTAACTTTGTTCAACCCCATATAATCAACAATATTGCCTTCATTGGTTAATAGCATTGAAACAGCTTTTGCAGTGTCTATGGCGCTGCCTCCACCGACTGCCAGAATACAGTCACATTTATTGCTTTTGTACGAGTCAATTGCCTTATCGACTATTTCAGTTGTTGGTTCTTTATCAATATCGTCAAAAACGACAAAATCAAGCTGGTTTTTAGTAAGTGATTCTTTTACGACATCCAAAGCACCAATTTCAACCAGGATTGAGTCAGTAACAATAAAAACATTTTTTACCCCAAGACCACGGATTTTTTCTCCTACACTGTTGATGCAGCCAGCCCCGGTAATCACTTTTTGAGGAATAAGAAAGTCTTTCTGTGGATACATTAATTACTCACTCCTATTATATTATTAATAACAAATAACTCACTGGCAGTAACTTGTTGCTGTTGTTGTCAAAAAAAGACATTGCATTCATGGTGAAATAATAATACCATGTTTTTCAATGTCTGAGCAAACCCAGCCCATAAAAAAGTTGAATATTGCAAATCAGTTCATAGGAAATGAAGTCAGGCTAATCTAGCTGCTCCACTCCATTACTTTGTTCCACTGTTTTTCACTGACAGGAACTATTGATAGGCGGGGCAGCCTAACCAGGTCCCAGTCAGGAAATAGGTTGGATTTTTTAATATCAGCCAGGTCAACCGGGCTGTTTAGCTCCTGACCTGCTTCAATCTCAACCACAAGGTAACGATCATCCTTCTGGTCAGGATCGGGAAAAGCTTCGGTCACGACCTCACCGGTTCCGATAACCGACCTCTCTTTGCCGGTGTGGTATATCAAAACCTTGTCACCCTTCTGCATGGCCCGCATATTTTTTAAAGCGCCCGGAGCCTTCACTCCATCCCATACAGTGCGACCGTCTTTTTGCAGATCCTGAAAGCTGTACTCATTAGGTTCAGTCTTCATTAACCAGCGCTTCATCATTTTTCTCCTTTAAAAGTTTTTGTTTTCACCGATCTGATGTAATATAATTGATTAAAGCTTGTTAATATAACTTAACTGAAGGGGGTCCCTGTTATTGCCACACTAAATCTTGCCCACCGCGGTGCGTCCTCACTGGCACCCGAGAATACTATTACCGCTTTCGATAAAGCCCTGGAAATCGGTGCCGATGGAATTGAATTTGATGTTCAGCTCAGCAAAGACGGTGTGCCGGTGGTAATCCACGATGAAACACTCAATAGGACTACTGATGGCAACGGAAACGTCACGGATTTTACCCTGGACGAATTAAAAGCTCTTGATGCCGGCAGCTGGTTCGCACCACTTTTCAGCCGGGCGGAAATACCGACCCTGGACGAAGTATTAAGCCGCTACCGTAACGAGAACCTTTTAATAAACATAGAGCTTAAAAATGCCCTGGTTCTTTACCCCGGCCTGGAAGAAAAGGTGCTCTTCTCCATTACATTTCATCACCTGGAAGAAAGCGTGATCATCTCATCCTTTAATTACGACAGCCTGCTCAGGTGCCGGGAACTAAAACCTGCAGTCCGTACCGGAATGCTTTACCTTGAAGATCTGAAAGAACCCTGGCAAAAGGCCAAAGAGCTGGGCTGCTATTCAGCTCACCCCCTGTTTTTCTACCTGCAGTTCCCGAATATCATTGAAGGCTATAAAAAATATAACATTCCGCTATACCCCTGGACGGTCAACGACCCCGAAATGATGGAGTCCCTGGTCAAAGCCGGTGTTGAAGCTATCATCACCGATTATCCACAGGAGCTGGCAAAAATAATAGAAAGCTGCGGCAAATGAATCAGTCGGATTTATTTTCTTCGCGCAGCTTGCTCCTGCGGGCTATTTCTTCCGGATCCGCCTCGAGCCTACGGTAGCCTGCCCGGAGCAGCACAAATCCCAGGGCATAAACTGCAGCGCCACCAACAAACATGCCGTAATTGCCCATTACATCCATTGAAAGCCCAAGCACGCTCGGTCCAATCATCTGGCCGGTCATGGTAAAAATATAGTAAAGGCCGATATAAAAACCAATTCGGTCTCTTCCACCAAGGTCGGCAATAAGCGGCATAGCCTGCACGTTAACCAGGGCCCAGGCAAAACCGGCCAGAATAAAAATACCTCCAATAATAACCGGCTCGCGTACCGGGATGGCAGCCAGAAAAAGGACCGGTATAATTGCCAAACCGATTAACATGGCCGGAATTTTTCCCAGGCGCGTACCGATTGCACCTGCCAGCAGGGCAAAGACCAAAAATGAACCGGCAAACGTAGTAAGTATAAATGCTGCTCGTCCCTCAGTCAGTCCCAGGGTTTCTACTCCGTATATAGGAAACATGGCATCCAGTCCGGCAAACCCGATAAAGTATGTCAGCATAGCCGCCAGGATCAAGAACTGGCCGAAATTTTCAGGTTTCAGGAGCTGTCCAATTCCTGCAACCGCTTCTTTGATCGGGTTTTTCGAAGCGGTGGGAAGGTTATCTACATATTTTGGCTTCCGGTCCGCTTTCATTAACACCACGGCCAGGGTAAAAAGCAAAACAGCAGCCCCTATCCCAAAGGTAAGCCTGGGGTCTATATCATAAAGCAGGGAAAGGCCGCCAAAAGCTATTAACGTCCCGATCCCACCCATCAAGTTAATAATGCCATTGGCAGTAGAACGTTTTTCCGGAGGGGTATGGTCCGGCATCAACGATATGACAGGACCACGGTAAGCATGCATGGCCGCAGTAAAGGCAATCTCGGCTATAATCAGAGTCCAGAGCAGGGCGGCAGCATATGGTATTGCGAAAAATGTAAGAGCTGCAACCGGTAAAGCCACCAGGACAAAAGGCAAGCGGCGTCCAAGTGGTGAGTTAACCCGGTCAGACCAGGCCCCGATGATGGGAATTAGGAGCAGGCCAATCAGGTTGTCAGTTCCCATTAAAAGGCCGATAAAAAACCGTGAATCTATAAATTCACGGTACATCAGAGGCAAAAAAGCGTTGTAAGTCGTAAAGGCAAGCTGCACTCCCAGAAAGCCAAAACCGATCCACCAGATTTGAGCATAAGAAAAACTTTTATTATCATCATTCGGAGCAGCTTCTTGGTTGGTCTTATCTATGCCCTTTTCAGTCATTCACCGTCAGCTCCATTCATCAAGTTATTTCTAGCCAGGTTAACACAGCTTTAATTCAAATTCATAATTTATATAAACAAAGTTCTATTTTTTAACCCTTTTTCCTTCCTTATCTAAATACCAACCTGGCTACTTGAAATATTTGCAATATTAAAGTAATATCAAGGCAGCCTTATAAAGCAGCAACACCAGGGAGAGAAGTATGTCAAATATTGAACTTATTGCTACAGCCACGTTTGGACTTGAGGCAGTAGTTGCACAGGAATTAAAAGATCTTGGCTACGAGCAGGTTGTCATCGAAAATGGCAAAGTTACTTTCACTGCTGATGAAAGTGCAATTTGCCGGACAAACCTGTGGCTGCGAACCGCAGACCGGGTTCGTTTAAAGGTCGGAGAGTTTAAAGCTGTAACCTTCGATGAACTCTTTGAAAAAACCAGGGCACTGCCCTGGGCAGACCTTCTACCTGAAAACGCCTCTTTCCCTGTAGACGGTAAATCAGTCAAGTCAACACTATTCAGTATTTCCGACTGCCAGGCTATCGTAAAAAAAGCCGTAGTCGAAAGCATGAAAAAACGTTACCACAAAGAATGGTTTGCCGAAGATGGGCCACTATACAATATTGAAATATCCCTGCTCAAAGACACTGCCACCCTGACTATCGATACCAGTGGCGAAGGCCTGCACAAAAGAGGATACCGCACCGGCGGTGGAGAGGCTCCCTTGCGGGAAACACTGGCGGCTGCCCTTGTCGAGCTAGCTCGCTGGAAACCCGACATCACCCTGGTCGATCCTACCTGCGGCTCCGGCACCATTCCGATAGAGGCCGCCTTGATCGGGCTAAACATAGCCCCGGGCATGAATAGGACATTCGCTTCGGAACATTGGCCCACAATAGAAAAAAGGTACTGGCATGAAGCACGCAGAGAGACCCATGATCTTGCCGATTATGGCCGAGAGCTTGACGTGACCGGTACAGATATTAATAACGATGCAATCGAAATAGCCCGTAAAAACGCTATTGAAGCCGGGGTGGAAGATGCGATTCACTTCCAGGCCAGGCCTCTTTCCGAGCTTAGCTCTAAAAAGAAATACGGTAAAATTATCTGCAACCCTCCTTATGGTGAGCGACTGAACACTCTCAAGGAGGCTGAGAAATTATACAAGCAGATGGGCAAGCTGTTTAAAAAACTGGATACCTGGTCTTTTTATGTCATAACAGCCCACGAAAATTTTGAAGCCCTTTTTGGGAAAAAAGCTTCAAAAAGACGCAAGCTCTATCATGGTAATATCAGGGTTCACTATTACCAGTACTTTGGGCCGCGCCCGCCACGCCGCAAATAAGGGGATAACTATGAAAACTGACCAGCATACTTATACGCATAAATCACTGGAAGCCCTGTTTAAAAACTCTATGGACGCTATAGTTCACATTGATCCCAGATACCACATTATTGATGTAAACCAGGCTTTTGTTCAATTATTCGGCTATGCTCAGGATGAGATTATGGGCAAACATGTTGATGATGTAATGAACATGGGGAAAGCCGGCTCCGCTAATATTAAGCATACAGCTGCTGTTCTGTCAGGTAAAAATGTGATAGATGAAGGAGTGCGTTATAACAGGGACAGTCAGCCTATTGATGTATTAATTAAGGGCATCCCTGTTCTGATTAATGGTAAGTTGGCCGGAGCTTACGCCATATACGTGGATATTAGCGAACAGAAAAAAGCTGAGCGAGAATTAAAAGAAAGAGAAAACAGGTTTAATGCTATTTTTGAAGGATCCCACGATGCAGTTACGATTGTTAGTGATGAAGGTTTATTTATTGACTGTAACCAGAGGGCAGTAGATTTATTCGGCCTGGACGGCAAAGAAGAATTCCTGATGAAAAGACCGTCAGACTTTTCACCGCTAATTCAGCCGGACGGACTAAATTCACATGATGCCTCAGTACTTAAGGTAGCGGAAGCATTGGGAAGCAGCGAACATATCCATTTCGAATGGTTGCACCAGCGCAAGGATGGCTCAACCTTTCCTGCAGAAGTTATCTTAAGTTCCTATACCCTTGGAGGCAGGATCGTCCTGCAAGGATCTATCAGGGATATAACTGCAAGAAAGGAAGCTGAAAACAAACTCCGCTACATCAGTTTCCATGACAGCCTGACAGGTTTGTATAACCGCACTTTTTTGGATGAAGAAATGAAACGGCTCGACACTAAAAGGCAGCTTCCAATCAGCATAATTATTGCCGATTTAAATGGTCTAAAATTAATTAATGATACTTACAGCCATGCAAACGGGGACAAAACACTTAAAGCAGCAGCATCAATACTTAAGAAGTCAACCCGCAAGGAAGATATCATCGCCCGTTGGGGTGGTGATGAATTTATAGTTCTCTTGCCCCAAACCAGCTTCGAAGAAGCTTTGAATCTTTCCAGGAGAATTAATTCTGTCTGCCAGAAGGTAAAAACAACTGAAGTGCCCGTGTCGATGGCACTGGGCGTGGCAACAAAAACAGATATGAATAAAAGTTTTACCAACACCATGCGAGAAGCGGAAGATAATATGTACAAACAAAAGCTAACAGAAAGCCGCAGCGCAAAAAGCACCTTGCTGAGGGCACTTCTGAAAACCCTCTCAGAAAAAAGTTTTGAAACTGAAGCTCATACCAGGCGGATGCAATCTATAGCCCTTGAAATTGGAAAAGCTCTGAGGCTTTCAGATACGGAATTAAGCCGCCTAAACCTGTTAATAACTCTGCATGATATTGGCAAAATAAATATTTCTGAAGAAATCCTTACTAAAAATGGACCACTTACAAATGAAGAGTGGCTAGTGATGAAAAAGCATCCAGAAATTGGATACAGGATTGCCAGGGCAACTGAAGAATTTGCTCACGTTGCTGACGATATCCTTGCCCATCATGAACACTGGGACGGAAAAGGTTACCCCATGGGCTTGAAGGGAGAAGAAATACCCCTGCTGGCTCGAATAACTGCTATTGCTGATGCCTACGAGGTAATGAGCAATGGCCGCCCCTACAAGAAAGCAATGACCCCCGATGAAGTTGCCGCTGAGTTTAAAAGCTGTGCAGGAAGCCAGTTTGACCCGGAACTGGTCAACCTGTTTCTCTCATTACAAGTATTAAGAGCTTAATACTCCTGTGAATAAATCCGTCAGTCAAGCCTATGCTTTAAAACGGTCATGCCTTTTTATTTATATCATCAGCGGTTCAATCTTCGAGAGTTTTTTCTCTATCGACGATCTTTTTCCAGGTCATAAATAATTTTATCCAGGTACCATTCCTCATCATGACCTGGGTGACGCTCTTTAAGATTGGCCATATACCGATCAATAGTTTGGTCCGCAGAGTCAGGAGGCAGGTTAAGCAGCTGCCTCAGCTCTTTGCGTTTTGCATTCTTTTTCCCGGTGCCAG
>PXFD01000148.1 GCA_003564505.1 Syntrophomonadaceae bacterium | reverse complement strand
GTTTTACCTTCTTGAAACCTCCATCGACAAAGGCATCTGTTTCAAATTCGGGAGCTTTTTGGCCCACTTTTGCACTCATAGTAAAACCTCCTATTTTAATTTATAATTCCCCTGTTTATATTCAATAGACTAATAATCGATCCTGCCTTTATTAATAATTTTTATTCAAAACTAAAAAAGCCCGCACTGCGGCCTTTTTTGATAAAAGGCATCTACGGACTGAATAGATAATAATATTTGCCACTACTTTTCTGCTGTCACAATAGCTCTCTCAGAATAGCTTTGATTTGGGGCATGTTAACTGTTTCCAATATCCAAGTACAAAACCCCTGACCCCTTGTACTTATTTCCCTGCCAGCAGTTTCCGCTGCTCTTCTGCCAGATCGGCGAGAGTTGTCGATTGAAGCTCCCTGAGAATAACCTGGTGCATTCTGACCCAAACATCCCTGGTTACACAAGAACCGACCCTATCACATGTTTCAGGATTGTCAACACATTCTACCGGGGCCAGGGAGCCCTCGACAGAGTATATAAGATCATAGAGGGTAATCTGGTCAGGTGTTTTAACCAGCCTGTATCCACCGCGACTGCCTTTCTGGGTACTGACAAAACCGCTGACTCGAAGCGGATTCATAACCTGCTCTAAATATTTTATTGACAGATCCTGCTTTTCAGCAATTGTTTTTAACTTTACAGGCTCTCCATCATAGCTTAAAGACAGTTCAACCATGGCCCGCAAAGCATAACGCGCTTTTGTCGATAATCGCACTTTTTTCCTCCTTAAAGCGGATTTTTTTTCAGCCGCAGTGAATTAAATACAACATTCAAAGAGCTTAAAGCCATCGCCCCTGCCCCGATAATCGGGTGCAGCAAGCCTAAAAAAGCAACCGGTATTGCTACTGCATTGTAGAACCAGGCCCAAAAATAGTTTTGCTTAATTTTCCCGAAAGTCGCCCGGGAAAGCTTAATTGAAGAAACTACTGAACCAAGGTCGCCACGAACCAGGGTAATGTCAGCTGCTTCAATGGCAATATCCGTTCCCGTGCCAATCGCTATACCCACATTAGCCTGCTTTAGAGCTGGAGCATCATTTATACCGTCACCAACCATGGCTACCAGACCAAACTCATTTTGCAACCTTTTTACTTCTTCAACTTTTCCTTCCGGCAGCACTTCTGCCAGAACCTTGCTGATACCAATTTGACCTGCAATTGCTGAAGCAGTATTCCAGTTATCACCGGTAATCATTGCAGTTTTAAAGCCCATTTTTCCCAACTCGGCTATTGCCTCTACCGCTTCTTCCTTGATTGTGTCAGCTACAGCAATAATACCTGCCAATTTGCCATCAACCGCAGTTAAAATTGCCGTCTTACCTTCTTCTTCCAGTCTTTTCATTTCTTCATCTGCACCATCAATATCAATCTGCTTTGTTTCCATCAGGCGCCTGCTGCCGACCGCAACTTTGCTGCCATCAATAGTCCCTTCAACCCCCTGGCCGGTAATTGAATTGAAATCTTTGACATCTTTAAGTTTCAACCCCTCATTTTTTGCTTTTTCTACCAGGGCAGCCCCCAGGGGATGTTCCGATACCGCTTCAATACCAGCGGCATAACCAAGCAGATCAGCCTGCTCGTATCCATTTAAAGATACCTGATCTGTTACCTGTGGCTTACCCCTGGTCAGAGTCCCTGTTTTATCGAAAGCAATAATCCTGATATCTTTCATGGTTTGAATTGCTTCCCCGCTTCTGATTAAGATTCCCTTTTCCGCACCCAACCCACTACCAACCATTAAAGCTGTTGGAGTAGCCAGGCCGAGGGCGCAGGGGCAGGATATAACTAAAACAGCGGTGGCCGCCATAAAAGCAAGGGTCAGGTTAGGAACGTCAAGATTTGCCCAGGGAGGGCTGACGTAAGCGACAATAGAGCTGTGAAAATCCGGGAAGAGCAACCAGGAAATAAATGAAGCCAGGGCTATCAGCAAAACTGCGGGAACAAAGTAACCCGTTACTTTATCAGCAAATTCCTGGATTGGCACCTTTGAGCCCTGGGCCTCTTCCACCATTTTGATCACCTGGGACAAAAATGTATCTTTGCCAACCTTTGTTACCTTGACCTGTAGAGCCCCCTGGCGGTTAATTGTCGCTCCAATTACTTCATCACCATTCTGCTTTTCAACCGGCAGGGATTCACCGGTGGCCATAGATTCATCAATACTGCTCTGGCCGCTGACAACTATACCGTCTGTAGGAATTTTTTCACCGGGCTTTACCAGCATCACCTGTCCTGCCTGCAGTTCATCGACAGGGATTTCCCGTTCAGAACCATTTTCAATAATGCGCGCTGTTTTTGCCTCCATGGCCAGCAGTTTTTTGATCGCCTGCGAAGCCCTGCCCTTGGCCTTGGTTTCCAGAAAACGGCCAACCAGGTGCAGAGCCATGATACTTGCAGCCATTTCCACAAAAGTCGTCAAGGGGAACCAAAACTGGAGAAAGCTTAGCAGGTATGGCAGAGCAGAACCAAGAGTCACAAGGGTGTCCATATTGGCGCTTCCCCGTTTTAAGGCACGCAGCGTACCCATATGGGTATCTTTACCGGCAATAAATATAGCCGGAAAGGCCAGGATAACGCTAATGACAAAATATCCGGGAATAGCGACGACAAACATATTAATCATCATTAAAACCATGATTATGCCGGCAAAAATTGCAGCCAGCCACATCCTGCCTGCCGCCCGCCTGATAGTGTCTTCATCACGGTCATGAACTACCTGTTCATGTTCTGTTTGTTCAATTTTTTTTTCCTCTTCTGCCACCTGGTAACCGGCACTGGACACCAGTTCAACCAGGTCATCCCGGCTTACCTTAGTTTTATCATATTTAACTATTGCTTTTTCTGCAGCAAAGTTTACTGATGCCTCTAAAACACCCGGCTGATTCTGCAGTGTGCCTTCTAAACCCCGTGCGCAGGAAGCACAGCTCATACCGTCAATTTTAAAAACAGCATCAATTACTGAACTTTTTTCTTGTTCGATCGTCCCGCTGTATCCGGCATCTTTTACTCTCTGCATAACTGCTTCCTCTGACAGAATATCCGGGTCATACTCCAGGTATGCTTTTGCTGAAGCAAAGTTAACTGAAGCGCTGTTTATCCCTTCCGTTTCCTGCAGGCCCTTCTCAAGACCCATGGCGCAGGAAGCACAGCTCATACCGTCAATTAGTAAAGTTATTTTTTTCATTTGATCAACCTCTTTAACAGATAATGTTTATTAATTGCTCAACTATGATCGAAATTATTACTGGCTATTTGAGGTAATTTATCAGAACGATAGCCTTATCACTCTTCCTCAAACAAAGCTGTTGAAATATAACGATCAGCCAGGTCTGGGAAAATGGTAACGACCATCTTGCCTTCGTTTTCCACACGCCCGGCAACCTGCAGGGCTGCAGCACATGCAGCGCCCGAAGATATCCCAACTAATAATCCTTCAGATCTTATTAATGAACGTGCAGTCTCAAGTGCAGAATGGCTTGATACCTGTATAATCTCATCAATCAAGTCCTGCTTTAAAATATCAGGAATGAATCCGGCCCCGATACCCTGTATTTTATGCGAACTCGGACTGCCCCCGGAAAGAATGGGAGACTCTTCCGGCTCCACAGCTACAGTTTGCAGGCCTGGTTTAAGTTTTTTTAATGTATCTGAGACCCCGGTAATTGTTCCGCCGGTCCCAACCCCACAGACCAGAATGTCTATCTCCCCTTCAGTGTCGGCCCAAATTTCCGCTGCAGTTGTCCGCCTGTGTATATCAGGATTTGCTTCATTATTGAACTGCTGTGGCATAAAGTACTGACCGCTATCCCGGACCATCTCTTCAGCTTTTTGCACAGCACCGGTCATGCCTTTTTCGCCGGGAGTTAAAATTAGTTCAGCTCCCAGGGCTTTAAGTATGCTGCGTCTTTCACTACTCATCGTATCTGGCATAACCAGAATGCATTTATACCCTTTGGCTGCAGATACCAGGGCAAGACCTATCCCTGTATTTCCACTGGTCGGCTCCAAAATTACCTTACCATCACCGAGAAGTCCCTTTCTCTCTGCATCCTCAATCATACTAAAAGCAATCCTATCCTTTATGCTCCAGCCGGGATTATAAGCTTCAAACTTTGCAACAACCAGGGCCTTACAATCTTTCGTAACCTTGTTCAGCTTAACAAGCGGGGTTCCGCCAATTAGTCCGGTAACATCGTTTGCAATTCTCATAATCAGCCTCCATTAGATCCCGAAAAATTCCCTACTATTATAATAGGTAATATATTAATTATAGTTTAACCAATTATAATTGGGCTGTCAACCGGTAGCATAGGTTTAAAAAGGTTTTAAAGAGGAGACTTTTAGCCGTCTTCACGGCCGGACCAGTTCACTCTCTGCGGGAAGGGAATCTGGATACCTTCAGCTTCAATCGCTATTTTTATTTTCCAGAGAAGTTCTCTTTGCACGGTATACCATTCGGAGGTAGGAGTCCAGATGCGGGCGACAATATCAACACTGCTATCTCCCAGGTCATCGACAAAAACATAAGTAGGGGGATTAACCATAGTCAGGGGATGTTCCTCCACCAGGTTTTTAATAATCTCGATTGCTTTATCAGCATCATCGGAATAACGAATCCCGATATCCAGATCAAGCCGGCGCACCGGGTTCAGGGAAAAATTTATGATACTCGAAGTAAAAACCATTTCGTTGGGAATACGAATATAAAGCCCGTCAAGGGTGCGTATAGCGGTAGATATTATATTAATATCTTCAACAAAACCGCGGTGATCACCTATGATTATTTGATCCCCAAGCTTAACCGGCCTTTCCCCCATCAGAAAAATGCCGGATATTAGATTACCGATAATGCTTTGACTGGCAAAACCGATAGCCAGGGCAACTATACCGCCTGCCACCATTAATCCTGATGGTTCCAACCCCAAAGTAGGCATGATCCAGAGAACGGCCAAAACCAGGATGCCATAAGAGACTATTTTAGTCATCAGTTCAAGGTTTTCCTGGCTCATTTTTTCTTTAAAAGTCCTGCGCATCTGGACTACCATAACTTTTGAAAAGATTAAGGCAGCAAAAAAAATAATAGCCGATATTGCCAGGTTAAACCAGGTAACATCACCATAGATAGGATTATTTAGCCAGTCAAGCAATTAATAGCCCTCCTCCATAATTGTCCGCCCCGGCAGTTTTAAAAATCTGGCACTAAACATTTCCAGACCTTTACTCATACCTCCCTGCAGGGATTGATCAATAAAAGCGGTTTCGGCAGTTACCTCACTGTAAATCTTCACAGTTGACTTCAAGGAAACAAGATGGGGGCTGTAATAGATTTTCATGCCCTGGGCACTAAAAATTACCTTTCTTACTTCCGCCCACTTTGCCAGCTGATTATTAAATTCAATTTTCATCACACCCTGCCGGAGAGGATTAACGGCAGGAATATCTTCATAAACAGGGCTTTTCCAGTATTTACAGACCCGGCCGGTCCTGATTGAACCATAAAGGGTAAATTTTGAGCGACTCAGGGTAAATATATCGAACACATCATTTCCTTCAGGTTTACGACTTGAAAATGCCACCGCCAGTTCCAGGGGGAAAGTAACCAAAAGATTATGATTGGAGCGCGGTTTTAACATAACCGGATTCTCCAGTTCAATTAAGAGGTGATTACTAAGAGCTACCGGAGTATGAAATGGTTCCACCGGACTAAGCATCAGCTTGCCTCGTTCTGCTATAATTGTTTTTTCCATTTTCCCGGAAGAATCTTCTCTTCGATAAGACAGACCTTCTCCGCACTTTTCAAGGCTAATCGAAACTCCTTCAAAATCAAGATATACTGGCACTTTATGCGGCCCCCAGGGAAACCCTTCAGTTTTCTGCCCGTCCTCATTACTATATTGCCAACTTAAATAATCGGGGCTTTCAAGTGCTTTTTCTCGTTTTCTATCCATGGCTAACCTCTCATTTTGTTAATCGGACTCTTCCATCACTTCTTCTACTGTTCTATCTTTTCGAATAGGATTTTGCTTGATCATTTTAACCTTTTTCTCTCTGTACATTTTGGAGTCGGCAGTAAATATCATTTGACAAAAAATATATTAAACATTATCTCTTTTTTGAAGCACGTTCTCTTATATTGCGATCCAGAATTTTTTTCCGCATACGGATAGCCGCAGGTGTAACCTCAACCAGTTCATCTTCAGCAATAAATTCCATCGCCTGTTCAAGTGCAAAAATCCTTGGCGGAACCGGTTTAATTGCATCATCAGCTGCACTTGCCCTGATATTGGTTAAATGTTTTTTCTTGCAAACATTGATCTCCAAATCATTTTCACGGGCATGTTCGCCGACGATCATACCGGCATAGACTTTCTGGCCTGGCTTAACAAATAATGTGCCGCGATCTTCCATGCTAACAAGACCGTAGGGAGTTGCATCCCCACTTTCATAAGCAATCAGCACCCCCCGGCGCCTACCGGGAATATCACCTTTATAGCTTCCATAATGACTGAAAAGATGATGCATAATGCCTTCTCCCCTGGTATCGGTTAACAGTTCGGAGCGAAAGCCAATCAGACAGCGGGCAGGAATAATGAATTCCATCTTTATACTCTTTTCACCGACCGGCTCAAGGCTCTGCATCTCTCCGAGTCTTTCACCAAGATTTTCTATGATTCTCCCGGAATAAACTTCCGGAATATTCAGGTACAGCCTTTCATAAGGCTCAAATGTAACCCCATCGATAATTTTTAAGATAGGTTTAGGTTTTGATATTTGCAGCTCATAACCTTCTCGTCTCATTGTCTCGATTAATATTCCCAGGTGAAGTTCGCCCCTGCCGGCAACTTCAAATGCTTCCGGAGAATCTGTCTCCGCAACTTTAAGACTAACATTGGTCTCAGCTTCCTTCCATAGCCTGCTGCGCAGCTGGCGAGAGGTAATATATTTGCCCTCCCGACCGGCAAATGGTCTATCGTTAACAATAAAATTCATAGTAAGGGTTGGTTCATCTATAATAAGCAAGGGAAGTGGAGCCGGTTTGTCCGGATCGCTAATTGTTTCACCGATATTTACCTGGCCTAGACCTGCCACTGCAACAATATCTCCGGCTTCAGCTGAAGCAGTTTCACTGCGCTTCAAACCCTCGAAGGTCCACAGCTTTCCTATCTTAACTGTTTCGACCTGGCCGTTTTGTTTGCACAGAGCGACAATTTGCCCACTGTCCAGCCATCCATTCCGGATCCTTCCAATACCGATACGACCAACATAGTCGTCATAATCAAGGGTATTGATTTGCAGCTGCAAAACCTGTCCGGCATCGGCCTGGGGCGGTGGAATTTCCTCCAGGATAAGATCGAAAAGAGGCTGCAGGCTTTTGCCCTCATCTTCAGGGTTTAATGTAGCTGCACCCCGGCGTGAATCTGCATAAATAACGGGGAAATCAAGCTGCCAATCTTCCGCTTCAAGTTCAACAAATAGATCGAACACTTCATTTACAACCTCTTCCGGCCTGGCATCGGAACGATCTATCTTATTAATAACTACAATTATGCGCAGACCGACATCCAGGGCTTTGCGCAGCACAAATTTTGTCTGTGCCATCGGACCTTCAAATGCATCAACTAGCAATAATGCTCCATCAACCATTTTTAAGACCCTTTCAACTTCCCCACCGAAATCAGCGTGACCGGGAGTATCAACAATATTGATTTTTGTACTGCCGTAATGAACCGCCGTGTTTTTTGATAATATGGTGATTCCTCTTTCTTTCTCCAGGTCACTAGAGTCCATTATTCTTTCCCCAACCTGCTCATTTTCACGGAATATTCCTCCCTGGCGCAACAAACCGTCTACCAGGGTTGTTTTTCCATGATCTACATGGGCGATAATGGCGATATTACGTATACTATTTTCTGTTTGAATCGTCAAATTAGCTCACCTGACTTGTCCTGCTTTATCTATGCAGCGAAAAAATGCACATCAGTTAATTAAAACATTATTTCCCGGACAATGCAATTATATATTTTTATTAACTAAGAAGTGGTTTTATCGCTTCACGGTAAATAGGTATGCCCTGGGGGCAATAGCAGCGGCGGCATTCAGCGCATTTTTCTATGCCGAGGCTGCGGGCCTGAGCTTTTCTATCCACATTATCACGGGGGTCTAAATGCAGCTGAGCCAGTTTAAGGAATATATAAGGACCGGCAAAACCCTCTAGATTTACTCCACTCGGATCTAAGTTGGAACAGGCAGAATGGCAGCAAAGGCATTCCAGGCAGCTCGATAGCTTAACCAACCCACCGGGGATCCTAACAGGATCGAAATGCGGGCTGGCACTAACCTTTCCGAAGCTGGCAGCCACTTCACCTCTATTCGCTGCGTAATATATCCCATGTTCCTTTAAAAAAGCATCCAGGGGGCTTCGGTCTACAACCAGATCCCGCACCAACGGCAAATTTGCCAAAGGCTTTATATTTATTTCTTCTGCCCTGATAAAGGCAGTGCAGGCCAGGACAGGCCGTTCATTAACTATCATTCCGCAGAGAC
>PXFD01000141.1 GCA_003564505.1 Syntrophomonadaceae bacterium | reverse complement strand
ATGCTGATATTTTTATATTTTATTGATCACAAATTCAGAGTTTTTCTTGGGCCGGGAGTGTTAGCCCTGGCCATTACCGTATTACTGGTTATTGTTTTCATATCTACAGCGGAAAGTATAGTTCGTTTTGTCGGGCCATCGATGGATCTTTATATTCAAACGGCATTTAATCGCTTCAGGGATGCTGCCATAGGAATGGCGATCTTCGGGGTTATACTTACCGTTTTTGGCTTAAAAGGCGATCAATACCTGAAAAAACCCAGGATTCAGTAAAACTAATGCAAATAATTTAAGTATAAAATGAAAGGGGCGACCAAAGCATCGCCCCTTTCACATGAGGAGAATCATAGTGACTATTTTGCATACTGCTGATTTGCACCTGGATGAAAAACATGAAGAGCGCTGGTCAGCATTTGATGAGCTGATCAGAACTGCACAGGAGCATAAAGTTGATGCCCTGGTTATATCCGGCGACCTTTTTAATCATGGCCTGGAAGCGGAAAAGTTAAGAAACAGGCTGCGATCTGCAATCGGCAGCGGAAGTTTTCAGACGGTGATTTTACCCGGCAATCATGATTACAAGGCTTATCGCAGCGGACTTTATTTTGGGGATAATGTTTCTGTCCTTAGTAACTGGGAAGAGCCTGTGGAAGCCGGAGAGGTAGTAATCTGGGGCCTGCCTTATGAAAGTTTAAGCGCTGAGAAAACAGTAAGGCGTCTTAAAGATTTAGGAGCGAGGATGGATCCGAATCGCATTAACTACTTGCTATTTCATGGTGAGCTTTTAGACGCTTACTTTTCACCGGAAGACATGGGGAATGAAGGTGATCAAAGGTATATGCCTGCGAAACTATCCTATTTCGCAGGTCTGCCCGTCAGGCATGTCCTGGCCGGTCATTTTCATTCAAGATACGCTGCCTGGAATCTGCCCGGCGGAGGGCTGTTCGTTTATCCAGGTTCCCCTTCAGCAGTAACCAGGAGAGAAATAGGGATTCGTAAAGTCAACCTTGTAGATCCCAATGGAAATACTTCTGAAATAACTCTCAACACTGTTCACTATGAAAAACTGTCTTTAAATCTTGATCCATTCAGCGATAGAAACCCTCTTGAACAGCTTGAACTAAGCTTGCAGGGATTGCATCCCCGGGCAAAAATAATTCTATCGATCAGCGGATATTTCAACGGTGCATCCTTGGGATTAAGTGAGAATGAACTGGTTAATGCATTTAAGTCAGGAATGGATAATTACATGGTTGACGAATTAATGATTGAGTTCGAAGATGTACAGCATATCCTGGAAGACGATTTATTTAAAAAGTTTCGTGAAAAACTATCTCTCACAGATTACACCCGGGATCAGCAGGAGAAAGCCGAGAAGATGCTGATAAATGCTTTCAGAGGGGTGAAATAGTGAATATTAAAGAATATGGCATCAGGCGATATGGTCCCCTCTCCGATAGCGGCATCAAGGAACCGGGCTTATTTAACCTTATTTATGCTTCTAATGAAGAGGGAAAAACCCTGACAATCGATGCTCTTTTAAAGATGCTCTTCAAAAAAAACCTGAAGAGATTTAAAGGAATAAAAAGGGTAGAAGAAAATCCTGAAGGCTACCTGGTTTTGGCAGACAGTTCTCAAAGGGAAATAAAATTTCCGGAAGCAGGCACTTTCGATCAGCACTTTGGGTTTACTCCAGATCTGTTTGCCAATATTTTTGTGATCAGGGATAGTGACCTTTCTATTAGTGATGAGGGCTCTTTTTATCGCGATTTTACCAGCCGTCTGAAAGGCCTGCGGACGGGTGAAATTGAGAAACTGAAAAGTGTAGTGCTAGATCTCGGCGGTATAACCGAAGGTGGTAGTTATCAGAACACTGCTCCCGTTAAGTTGAAGGATAAAATTAACAGTGCTTCTGCCTTGAAAGATAAAGCGGAAATACTTTTAAATCAGCTGCGGGCCGAGGATTTTACAGGTTTTGAAGAAGAGCTGGCGGAGCTTGAGTTAAAAGATCGCGAAACAGCGGAAAAAATAAATTCATATCGTGAAGCGCAAAACAGGGAGATCTATGAAAAAGGCGCTGCTGCGCTGACCCGGCTGGAATCAGTTAGAGCAGAGGCAGAAAAACTGAGCCCTTATTCCCGGTATGAATATGAAACATGGCAAAAAACGCTTTCAGAGCTTGATTATTTTTACAATGAATTGAAAAATATTGAGAGGCAAATTAATGAACAAAAATCTATGATACAGAATTTGCGCCAAAAGTATAATGATAAGCAGGAAGCTTTAAAAAGGGTGGAGCAGGATGTGAGATCAGCGGAAAAGCTGGAGCCTGGTCTGGCCGATTATAACCAGGCAAAGCAGGCATTGAGCAAAGAGCAGATCCTTGTTCAAGAACCTATCTATAACCGGGCCTTAATGATGAGCGCTCTTGCCTTTATTTTAAGCCTGGCCGGAATTGTCATCAGGGATACCTGGTGGCTTCTGCCTGTTCTTGCTGTCTCATTTCTGGCCGCTGTTGTTTTAACTGGAAATAAATTTTGGTATTTAAAAAAGAAAGGCCGTCTGGCAGCCCTGGAAAAGCGACTCTGCTCCCAGGCAGAGAAACTTGGCCTGCCTGCAGACAATATCGATTCCTTGCAAAAAAGGATCAGCTCCCTGCAAAAAGATCTATCATTGAAAGAAAATATGCAGGTTGAACTGGAAAATGAATTAGAATGGCAGCGTAAAGAACAGGAACGCCTGCAGGGGGTGCAGGAAGATAAAAAAATAAAAATAAAGGCTGCAGAAGATAAGATTAATAACTTAAAAAGCAAGTTGGGCCTGGATAGTCTTGATAACTACAGGGAAATATTAGAGCGTAAACAGCAACTTGAAACAGAAGTGGAAAGACAAATGGGGATACTTAACAGTCATTTTGGTAATGCAGGCAGCGATTCCTATGTTCAAGCCCACCTTGATTACTGGAAAGAAGAGCTTGACCGGTTAAAGATCTATGCTAATGCAGCTGAGAACTATACTTTCGACCAGGTGGAATATAACCGTTTGGTCCGCGAAAAGGAGGAATTGGAGCAGCAAATAAAAGAGCTGGCTGAAAAAATGCAAGATCGCTCAACACAACTGCGGGACCTTGAAAAAGAAGCAAATTTGATTCTTTCCGGTAATGGAGTTAAAAGCTTGCCCTGCCAGACAACCTATGATCTGGAAGTAATTCTGATAAAGATAGAAGACTGGCTTCAGAAGCAGGAGGAAAACAGGGGTTGTGCTCTAATTGTGCTTGATATACTCGGTACTATCGAAAAGGAAGAAGAAGAGAAGGTAACTGCTCTTTTCGGTTATGAAAGCCCTGTCAGCAAATACTTTTGTAGAATAACTGCAGGCCGCTATAAAGAAGTTGTTTTCAGGAGCGGTGAAAACAGGATTAAAACTGTTCGCAGCGACGGGGTCGAGCTTGATGCTGCCCAGCTTTCCGGCGGAGCTTATGACCAGTTATATTTTTCTATCAGACTGGCCCTGGGTGAAAAACTGCTGGAAGGTGAAAAGGGGTTCTTTATCCTGGATGATCCCTTTATTAAAGCGGATCCGGAAAGGTTAAGTGAACTTCTTTCCATGCTTGACTCGATAGCTGCTGAAGGCTGGCAGGTCCTATACTTCAGCTCCAAGGGTGAAATAAGCGAAGCTTTTCGACCGAAAATCTATAGCGGCGAAGTCCGGGAATTACAGATCAGTTAAATAGCATGGTAAGGCATTAAAAAAGTGGGGTTGTTATAAACCCCACTAAACTATATTTGCAAATTGTTTGCTCTAACAACTACTACTCCTTAACCAGCAAAGCATTTACGGCTTTTACAACTACTTTTACCTGGTCACCTTCTTTAAGAGCCATTTCTTCCATTGAACTAATGGTCATGACCGAAGTCATAACCCCTCCACCTGGCAACTCAACAGTCACTTCACACATAACGTCACCTTTTTTTATTTCTGTCACTTTTCCCTTGATCTTATTTCTTGCGCCGTATTCCATCTGTAAAACCTCCTTCCTCTTATTATAGCGTTAATTCTGTGTTATACTCTTCTTAACCTTTATTAGCGAACTAATTTCGATACATATAAGGGGGATTATAATATTATGCAGCTAACTGTGCTCGGTTGTTTCGGTCCTTATCCGCCGGCAGGAGGTTGCTGTTCGGGCTACTTGCTGCAGGAGGATAATTGTAACCTTTTGATTGACTGCGGTAATGGAGTTCTCAGCCGGCTTCAGCAGCATCTGGATTACAAAAAGCTTAACGCAGTGATACTCAGTCATCTCCATGCTGACCACTGTTCAGATATCATGATCATGCGCTACGGTCTCGAAATCTCTTACCAGCAGGGTGAGCGTTTTGAACCACTCCCACTTTACGCTCCTGCACAACCTGAAACAGAATTTGAGCGTCTTCCCTATAAAAATGCCTATAATGTCAGTGCACTGGAGCCGGGGCAGACCCTGCAAATCGGACCTTTTACCATTCTGCCCAGGGAAGGTGTTCATGCCATACCATCCATGGCTTGCAGGATTCGCACTGCATCTGGTTTATTTGTTTACTCCGGCGACACCGAGTTTGACTCCGGGCTGGAGCAGTTTGCTTCAGGGGCGGACCTGTTTCTCTGTGAAGCCAACTTTATAGAAGAAGATATCGAAAAAGGAGCACCCAATCATTTAAGCTCTGCCCAGGCTGCACAAATTGCCGCTGAGGCAGGAGTAAAAAAACTGTATTTAACCCACCACCATCCTGATCGTAAGCTTAATCAATACCTGGCAGAAGCACGAAAATACTTCCCCGAAGTCGAAGCCGCCCGGGAAGGCGAAACGTACATTATTTAACTATAGGAGGATGATTGTTATGCCCAAACAAAAGCAATCAACCCAGATCCTGCTCGGCCCCATACCCCCGGCCCTGATCGGATGTGGGAATGAGTCAGAAAAAAACATCATTACCCTGGCCTGGATCGGCGTGGTTAATTCTTCACCACCGATGATCACCGCGGCTGTGCGCCCCAACCGGCATTCCTACCAGATTATAAAAGATAGTGGAGAATTTACTGTTAACCTGCCTAATAAAGACCAGGTTGAACTTGCTGATGGCTGCGGCACACTAAGCGGACGTGACTTAAACAAGTTTGAGCACTTTAAAGTTACAGCAGAAATGGGAACTTTAAAACAGGCCCCAATGATTGCTGAATGTCCGGTCAGCATGGAATGTAAGCTTGAGCATACAGTTGAGTTGGATAGCCACACCGTGTTTATTGCAGAGGTAGTTTCATCTTATGTTGATTCAGCAGTCCTCGATGATAAAGGAAAAATCGATTTTGAAAAATGCGATCTACTTGGTTTCTGTGCCGGAAGTTACCTGGGTACAAAGCCGCTTGATCTTTCAATTGGATACACCAGGAAGGGGTAAACAGAAAAGGCAGCAGCTTTCTAGTTGAGCCTTTATAAATTTATAGCCTGCTGAAGAAAACAGGAGTGTGCATAAAGTGCAGGCTTGGAAATGGCGGAGAAGCGAGGCCAGAACTGGGTTTGCCGACACCAAAAAAGGTTTTAATTAACAAAGTATTAGGTGTTCTGTTTGCCAAGTCTTCATACAAGTTGTTATAATCTTAATGATTGGTGCACGCCTATAGAAATTTAAAAGCGAAATAACTTTAGCTCCTTAAAAACCTTGACTTGGAATATAAAAAACAAAGCCCTTTGTAGCTTTGGAAAAGGAGTATGAAAGTGACTGAAAAACAAAGCCTGCTGCGAAGCCTTCCCGCTGTTGACCGACTGCTGCATGAAGAAGTTATTGAGAATTTGTTGACTCGTTTGCCGCGTCGTATAGTTTTAGAAGCGGTGCAGCAAACAGTTGCATCGTATCGTGATTCCATAACCGGAACGACAGACAACGAAAACAACCCGGAAGCGTTTGATCTCTCACCGGCGAAATTGGCGGAGGAAGCTGCTGCCCTGGCTGAAAAAATGGCCGGAATGAATCTGAGGTCAGTGATTAATGCCACCGGAATTATCATTCATACTAACCTTGGCCGCGCTCCCCTGCCGGAAACGGCGATTGAAGCGCTGAATGATATAGCCTCCCGCTATAACAACCTGGAGTTTTCCCTGGATAAAGGCAAGCGCGGCTCGAGACAGGAACATATCGAAGATTTAATTTGCCAGTTAAGCGGAGCTGAAGCAGCCATAGCTGTTAACAATAACGCTGCCGCTGTATTTCTTGCCCTCAATACCATTGCTGCCGGCAGGGAAGTGGTTGTTTCCAGGGGACAGCTGGTCGAGATAGGCGGATCCTTCAGAATTCCTGATATTATGGCAACCAGCGGAGCTGCCCTCAGGGAAGTAGGCACTACCAACAAAACTTACCTGCGCGACTATGAAGAAGCAGTTAATGAAAATACCGCAGCTTTCTTAAAGGTACATACCAGCAACTACCACATGATTGGTTTTACGGCAGAGGCAGGAACTGCAGAACTTGCTGCTGCTGCCCATAAGCGCGGATTGCTATTACTGGATGACCTGGGCAGCGGGGTGTTCCTTGACCTGGAAAAGTACAACCTTCCTCCCGAACCGCGTGTTCAGGACAGCATAGCCAATGGTGCCGACCTGGTAACCTTCAGCGCGGACAAAATGCTTGGCGGCCCCCAGGCTGGAATTATAGTTGGCCGCAAAGAGCTAATATCTGCCATCAAAACCAACCAGCTGGCAAGGACCCTGCGAGTCGATAAATTCGCTGTGGCAGCCCTCGAAGCAACTTTAAGGCTGTACCTTGATGAAGATCGGGCAGTAAAAGAAATTCCCGTATGGCAGATGCTTACTGCCAAATCTGAGGCACTCAAAAAAAGGGCAGATAAACTGGCCGAAGCCCTGGGCAATATTTTTGAACCGGGACGGGTTAAAGTTGTAAAAAGTATTTCCAAGGTTGGCGGGGGAGCCCTGCCCATGGCTGAACTGCCAACGCACCTGGTTTCCCTGGAGTTGTCCGGGATGGCTTTAACCCCCGAGGTAGTGGTAGAAAAATTGCGTTTTACCGATCCTCCAGTAATCTTGCGAATCTACCAGGATAAATTGCTTTTTGACCCTCGCACTATATTTGAAAATCAAGAAGAAACCCTGGTTAAAGTAGTTGGAGAAGTATGCCAGGGCTGAGATAATAAATCCTGTAGGGAGTGTTATAAGCTTGGAACAGCTTATTATCGGCACGGCCGGTCATGTTGATCACGGAAAAACAGTTTTGATCAAAGCTCTGACCGGTATAGATACTGATCGTTTCCAGGAAGAAAAGGACCGAGGCATTTCCATAGATCTCGGTTTTGCCCCCTTCAAACTACCGGATGGCAGGCTGGCCGGGATAGTGGATGTGCCCGGGCATGAAAAGTTCATACATAATATGCTGGCCGGAGCAGGCGGGATGGACCTGGTTATGCTGGTAGTTGATGCAACTGAAGGAGTAATGCCGCAGACCCGTGAACACCTCGATATCCTGGAGCTTTTGGGAACAAAGAACGGCATTGTGGTTATTACCAAAATTGATCTGGTTGAAGAAGAATGGCGGGAACTAGTTCAGGATGAAATTAGGGAAGAGCTGGCCGGCACATTTTTGCAAGATGTCCCCGTTCATGCTGTTGCTGCCCTGAAGGGTGAGGGAATAGAAGAGCTTAAAGAGCTAATCCATAAACTTACCCTGGACCAGGAACCGCGTGACTCCAGCGGGCCTCTGCGCCTGCCCGTGGACCGTTCTTTTGTCATTTCCGGTTTTGGAACCGTGATAACGGGAACTTTAATCCAGGGATCAGTCCGGGTTGGCGATACCGTATCTATTGTCCCCCCTGGAATTGAAGTTAGGGTCCGTAATATCCAGGTCCACGATACAGATGTGAACGAAGCCGGAGCAGGAACCAGGGTAGCCCTGAACCTTTCCGGCCTCGAAAAAGACCAGGTGCTTAGGGGCAGTGTAATCTGCAACCCCGGTTATTACCGGCAAACTGATTTGCTTGACGTATCGGTTGAACTGCTCGAAAAGGCGCCGCGTAAATTGAAAAACCTTAATCCTGTTCACTTTTTCCTTGGCACTGCCAGGACTGTTGCCAGGATGCATCTATTGGATAAGGAAGAACTTATGCCCGGGCAAACTGCCCTGGTCCAGTGCCGCCTGGAAAAACCACTGGTAGCGGAACGGGGCGACCCTTTTGTGATCCGCTCATATTCACCGATGACAACAATTGGCGGGGGGAAGGTGTTGGATCCATTCCCCGAAAGGCATCGCCGTTTTCGGCCTGAAGTGATTGAACACCTGGAGGAGCTTAAACAAGCCCCTTCTGCCGGTGGTGATTCTGCTTTTATCCGCCGCAAGCTTGAAGAACTGGTAGCAGCAGATATTTCCAGCCTGGTCAAAGAAACCCGTCTCGGTCAGGGCAAAGTGGAAGAAGTATTACAAGAATTGATTGCGATAAACCAGGTTCAAAGAATAGGCGATTCCTACCTTTCAACTAAAAAACTCAAAAATTTTGAAGAGAAACTTCTTGAAGAAATTGAGCGCTTCCATAAAGAACAGCCCCTTGCTTACGGTATTTCCCGGGCCAGGTTAAAGGGTATGCTGCCGGCTGCTTTTAATCAGCGTGAATATGATGCCCTGCTCGATGATATGCAGGAAAGAAAACTCCTTGCCGTGAAAAGTGACCTGGTTACAAAATATGATTTTCAGCCGCAGCCTTCAGCTGCCGACCAGGAAAAGATCGATAAGCTAAGCGAAGTATATCGGAATGGTTGGCTGCAGCCACCATCAGTCAGGGAAGCCCTGGAAAAAGCGGCAGTTAAGCAGGATCGAAAAGATGAACTATACAGCTACCTGGTTAGCAATGATGTACTGGTTAAAATCAGTGAAGAGCTATATTTCCACCGGGAAGCTTATAATGCTGCCTTAGACCTGCTGCGCAAACATTTTGCCGACAACCAGAAGTTAACCCTGGCAGAATTTCGTGATCTGT
>PXFD01000151.1 GCA_003564505.1 Syntrophomonadaceae bacterium | reverse complement strand
GCAGAAGGCGAAACTGAAAGCCCTGCTGCTCGATCAAAACTTTGTTGCAGGTATGGGTAATATTTACACTGACGAATGTCTTTATCGCTGCGGACTTCATCCGGAAAGGGCAGCGGGTACCCTGGACCGGGATAAAGGAGAGAAACTTTACCGGGCTATTCAGGATGTCCTTGCAGACGGCATCAAATACGGCGGCACCAGCTTTCGCGACTACCGCAACGCCAGCGGGGCGCTCGGAGAATTCCAGGAAAGACTTGGTGTTTACGGGCGAAAAGATGACCTGTGTTCATGTGGA
This sequence comes from Syntrophomonadaceae bacterium, assembly GCA_003564505.1. The sequence goes on along the minus strand of PXFD01000151.1, from coordinate 9,325 downwards.
ACGCCGATTGAAAAAAAAGTTGTAGCCGGGCGGGGCACCTATTACTGCCCCTGTTGCCAAAAATAAATTTACCCCTTAAATAGGACAGAAAGTTTGGTGACATGATGATCATAGGATTAACCGGGGGGATTGCTTCCGGGAAAAGCACCGTGGCTAAAATGCTTGAAGAGAAGGGAGCACACCTGTTAGATGCTGATAAGTTGGCCAGGGAAGCGGTTGAGCCTGATCAGCCGGCCTGGCAGGCCATAGTAGACTGGCTGGGTCAGTCAATTCTCCTTCCCGACCGGAGCATCGATCGTGAAAAATTGGCCAACCTGGTTTTTAAAGACAAAAAGAAGCTGGAAAAATTGAACAAGATAGTCCACCCCCGGGTTGGCAGTCGTTTTGTTGAGCTATCTGAAGGTATTAAAGCCAACAATCCCGGTGCTATCGTGGTTTATGATATTCCGCTGCTTATAGAGGCCGGCATGCAGAAAACGGTTGATCATATATTGCTGGTCTACGTGCCCTGGGAAATACAGCTTTCCCGCCTGCAGCAGCGAGATGGGCTTAGCCTCAGGGATGCGGAATTACGCCTTAATTCCCAGATGCCCCTGGAAGAGAAACGAAAACATGCCCATACAGTTATTGATAACAGCGGTTCAATGACCGAAACAGCCCGCCAGGTGGATCAATTCTGGCAGAAAATTAATCAATGAGGAGGCGGATGAAATGCATAGGGTTACATTAATTAAAGGTGACGGTATCGGTCCGGATATTACAGAGGCCACCCTGAAAGTAATTGAGGCGACAGGAGTTAAAATAACCTGGGATGAAGTTACCGCCGGTGAGGGAGCGCTTGAAAAATACGGTACACCGCTGCCTGAAAAAGTTATCGAATCCCTGATAAAGAACAAGGTCGGCCTGAAGGGGCCGCTGACTACCCCGATCGGCTCAGGATTTCGCAGCATCAATGTAGCCCTGCGGATGGAGCTAGATCTATATGCCAACCTGCGCCCATCAAAAACTTTTCCCGGTATCAAGTCTCGCTATGAAGATATCGACCTGGTTGTAGTCCGCGAAAATACTGAAGACTTATATTCCGGGGTAGAGCATATGGTCGGGACTGATGCAGCTGAGAGCATAAAAATTATCACCCGTAAAGCTTCTGAAAGGATTGTTCGTTTTGCCTTTGATTATGCCCGCGATAATGATCGGAAGAAAGTGACCGCCGTACATAAGGCCAACATCCTCAAACTGAGCGACGGTCTTTTCCTGGATATTGCCCGCGAAGTGGCAGAAAAGTATCCTCAGATAGAGTTTGAAGACCGCATCGTTGATAATATGGCCATGCAGCTGGTTCAAAAACCCGAGCTGTATGATGTTATGGTCATGCCAAACCTCTATGGAGATATTTTATCCGATCTATGTGCCGGCCTGGTTGGTGGGCTGGGTGTTGTTCCGGGAGCAAACATCGGGGATAAGGCAGCCCTCTTTGAGCCGGTTCACGGCAGCGCGCCCAAGTACGCGGGGAAAAATTACGTAAACCCTTCAGCCATGATCATGGCTGCAGTGTTAATGCTGCGGCATATGGAAGAAAGAGAAGCAGCCGACCGCATTGAAAAAGCCCTTGCCGAACAGATTAAGGAAGGCAAAGACCTGACTGCCGACTTAGGCGGCAGTGCAGGTACAAACGAGATGGCCGCAGCCCTGGCCAGGAGGGTCGAGCAATCTGATTAGGACCATAAGCAGAAGAATTGAAGCTTACTGACAGTAAAATTCGAAATCTTGGAAGCAGGTTAAATATGGTCAATTTATTTAAAAGTGACCAGTGTTCTTTGACTAAAATGACTGGAATAATTCTTCCGGGTCTTGCGTTTACACTGGCCGTGGCAATTGCAGCTATAATTTTAGCCGACCAGGTAGCGGTTAATGAAGAAAAAGTCATCAGCGAAGTAATAATCGCCATATTAGTTGGTTTGCTAATTAGGGCTTTGCTAAAAATACCGGCAGTTTTTGCTCCGGGTATAGAATTTAGCTTTAAGAAGATCATTAAAGTGGCTATTGTCCTGATGGGCTTAAACTTTAGCATTGCGGCAGTCTTTAGAACTGGTCTATCTGTATTGGCCGTGATTATAGTTTCTATTATTGCTGCCATGATCTTAATGGAATTAATGTGGCGGCTATTAAATATTCGACCATCCCTTGCCAGGCTGATCGGTATCGGCACTGCTATTTGTGGAGCATCTGCTATTATCGCATCAGCTCCGATCATTGATGAGGCGGACGACAGCGATATAACCTATGCTGTTGCAACGATCACCATTTTTGGCCTTCTGGCCATATTTGTATACCCGGTGGTTGGCTCATTTTTACAGTTAAGCGAGTTCCAGTATGGCAGATGGGTCGGTGTTGCTATTCATGAAACAGCCCAGGTCTTAGCAGCGGGGTTTGCCGTTGGTAATGAAGCGGGAGAGGTAGCTACCATTGTTAAGCTGACTAGAACAATAATGCTTTTACCGGTTATCTTCATTTTTATTCAGGTTGGGCAAAGAGGCAAAGCTAGCGATCAGGCTCTTTCCAGAATGCTTGCAGCATTTCCGGTTTTCATCCTGGGCTTCCTGGGTTTAGTAGTATTGAGGACACTAGGAGATGTTCTGGTCATAGATTCTGATTTGTGGACAACAACGTTAACTGCATTTAACCGGCTCTCTAAATTTTTAATTGTTGTAGCGATGGCAGGAGTCGGTCTTACAACCGATTTAACAAAAATTAAAAAGCTTGGCTTTAAGCCTTTAATTGCCGGATTGATAGCTTCAATATTTTTGGGTGTTTTCAGCCTTAGCCTGTTCCAATTACTCTATTGAGCAGGGAAGCAGCTTTTAGTAAGATTTAATAATTGTTTTTCCTGTGGGGTGCCTGATAGATGATTGTTACCGCGTTATCTTTACAAGGTATAAATTTAAATTACCTGGATAGCTATTTCGATGATCTTTCGACGCTGGCCAAAAAGCATAATTCCAGGCTGCTGGTCCTTCCTGCCCATACAGCTACGGTTTTAGGCTTTGCGACAAAAAACATTACAACAACAGTTTCAGAACCGGTAGCCGATCACCTGGAAAACAGTTCAGGGCAGGTTTGGATTGAGCAGTACTTAGAACTACACAGCAAACTGGCTCGCTCACTTGATATTTACCTTGCTGCAGGGACGCTGATTGAAGTAAAAGCAGGCCGACGCTATAACAGTGCCTACTGCTTTAATCCTGCAGGGGATATATGTGCTGTCCAGCGTCAAACTCACTTAACCCGTTTTGAACTTGAGGCCGGCCTTAGCAGGGGTGAAGAACTGGAGATTTTTGAATGTGACAACCTGAAAGCCGGCCTTGTGGTGTGTAATGATGCATGGCATCCCGAAGTTGGCAGGATTTTTGGCTTAAGAGGTGCTGATCTGCTGCTTCACTGCGGAGCCCAGGAAGGTGAGTTAACCTGCTGGTCTCAAACAGCCGGAATGTGGTCCCAGGTTCAGCAAAATCAGTTCTGGGCTGTAGAGGCCCAGCTGAGCGCTGTTATCGATAGTAGATTATTTGGCGGTTCTTCGGCAGTGATCGGGCCGTGCGAAATAACTCCCGGTCAGAGCGGTTACCTGGCCCGTGGCTACCCACACAGCGAGCATGTAACAGCAGAAATAAATGAGGAAGCTCGCAGGCAGATTAAACAAAAGTACCCGCTTTTAAAGTTATTAAACCCGGAAGCGTACCGGGGCAGCTTGATTTCATAACCATTTTGATTAAAGATAGAAACCTGCTTTAGTTGTGAAGCATTAAGAAAATAATGGTGCCGTTTTTTCTGTTATAAGAGCTTTAATGACGAGATTTTATTTTTATAAGCGAGGCAAATATAAATGTCCCTTGATGGTTGGAAAGAAAGACTGTTTCAACGCTACTTAATCTGGAGCTGCCGCCCGGCCCGGATCAGGCGGCACCTTCGGACAGTTTTGCCTGAACCACCCCCGGCAGAAACAGCGAAAACGGCAGATCGCCGTAAAATCCGTGCTGCCGCTGTCCAGGTTAAGCTGGTGCTGAATAAAAGCCCCCTGCAGTTTGCCGACGAAATGCACCGTCGGGTCAGGGAAGCTGTAGATCATGGAGCCGAACTGGTAGCATTTCCGGAATACAATAACCTGCCCCTGCTTGGGCTGCTGCCCGGTATCGAGCAGATCGAGGAGGCTTACCGGCAAAAAGCGGAAAACCCTAATTCGGCCAGCGCAGATGAAGATAAACAGAAGGAAGATATAAAGTTAACCGAGGTTTTCCACTATATGAGCCCGGCTGTAAAGCCGCTGGTTGATACAGTATTCTCCAGCCTGGCTGAAGCATATAAAATATATATTATGGCCGGAAGCTATACCCTGGCTGATAACGGGTCAGTGGTTAACCGCTCATTTCTCTACGGTCCGTCAGGAAAAATGCTCGGCGATCAGGACAAAGTTCACCTCCTGCCTGTTGAAGAAGAGTGGCAGTTAAAAAGAGGGGATACTTTTAACACCTATGATACCTCGCTGGGCAGGTTGGCCCTGCCCGTTTGTATGGATGCAACCTACTTTGAAACCTTCCGTATTCTCGAGCAAAGTGAAACTGATATTGTAATACTGCCGATTGCCAACCAGGAAGAGTATAACTACTGGCTGGCCCTGCGAGGAATCTGGCCCAGGGTGCAGGAGAGCCGCCTGTATGGAGTTAAAAGTGCCCTGGTTGGCAGCATTGCCGGTTTAAACTTTACCGGCAGGGCCGGGATCTATGCTCCCCTTGAACTGACCGCAAAAAAAGATGGTGTCCTGGCTGAAGTTGGACCCCATGATCGTGAAGCCATGGCCGTTGCCGATCTTGATCTTGATGCCCTGCACGAGCTGCGCCGCAATGACCCCTGGCGCGACAAAAACCCGGCCCTGTACAGGCGATACTTCCCGGAAATTTATAAAAACTGAGTAATAGCTTTGTCTGCAGGAGAACACTGAATTCGTTGATCGTATAGGCTGGAACTGCACCGGCTTAGCTTCAGCCTTGTGCCTGGGTTGCCTTCGTGATGGGCTCATCCAAAGCACTCGCCCGGTGGTAGTCCTCCTGTCGGCCAACCCGATCCAGGCCTCGTTTCACCGGCATTTCCATGCCTGTACTTTATGCTCGTTCCAGTTATCTTAAGCAGGCCGGACAATTTCTAAATGATCTATGCTTTCAGGAAAATGGTTTTAATCTTTTTCTATATCTGCCACCGTTCCATCTGTAACCATCTTCAGCTGTTCAAATGATATCGGCAGCAGTGAATGAGGGGTGCCGGCCGACGTATAAACCACATCAAACCTCTTCATGGAACTATCCAGGTAAATCGGCACACTCCTATCAATGTCGAAAGGACAGACCCCTCCAACCCGGTACCCGGTGATCTCCTCAACCTCATCCGGCTTGGCAATCTTAGCCCTGCCGCCGCCAAGCAGTTTTTTCACCTTTTTATCGCAAATTTTAATATCGCCCGCCGCCACAAACAGACCATACTGCTGCCCGGAGCGAAAGAGAATCGACTTGGCAATCTGCCCCAGCTCAACATTTAAAGCCTCTGCCGCTTCAGCCGAAGTTTTGGTTGTCTTCTCATGCTCCCGCGGTATTAGTTCAAGATCATACTTTTCCAGGTACTTACGCGCCCTCTCCAGCGCAGGATTCTCAGCCATCACAACCACCCCCATAAGTTGAAAAGGTGTCAGAGATAAATTCAACTTATTTGTAATAATTAATTCGGTTAAACTTATCTTCGGTATGCTCGGACTTCCTTTTCCGGGTAACGGCTAAAGACAATTACTCCGATCAATATAAATATTGCCGATACAGGTCCAGTCAGCTGGATGCCGAGCGGTTCAGCTGCAGTGCTGCCGAAAAACTGCAGCAAAGCACTGGTTATAACCGTTGATAAGCCCATGGCCAGTTTCAATATAAAGCCCTGCGCCCCAAAATACATTGCTTCACGTCTCTGGCCGGACAGCTTTATTTCAAGGTCGGAAACTTCAGCCACAATTGCATCGGGAACAATAAAGATTACAGCCAGGGGCAGTCCGGCCAGCCCCATTAAAATATAGCCGAAAACCTCCGGGGTTAAACCAAGCATGGGCTGTCCCAGGAAATAAAAGAGAGGCAGCAACACTAAAAAGGCAACCAGGGCGAACATCATCACTGCTTTAAGTCCGATCCTTTTTGAGAGGATATTAACCACGGGGAAGAAAATTAATGCTACCACAAAAGCTAAGCCGAAATATATGGAGGTGTCATCCTCGGTGCCACCCAGCAGAATTGTTACATAAAGAGGCAGGTTTAAGGTAATAATATTAAAACCGAGCCAGAAAGTAACATTGCCAATCAGGTAAATCACAAAAGCGTGGTTCTTAAAAGTGGTACTGATTGCTTCAGTTAACCCTAAGGTGGCCGGCTTGGCTTCGGCATAATCCCTTTCTTTAATTAACATGGGCAAATAAAGCATTATCAGGCCTAGAATAGCCATGATCCAGACCATGCCGTGAAAGCTGAACATGCCGATCAAAATACCGGAACCGATTAACGCAATGCCCACTCCAAGCAGCATGAAGATCGCCCGGAAGGTGGCCAGGTCAACCCGGTCTTTTGCCGAGCGAGCCAGTTCTGGCAGCAGGGCCAGGTAGGGGCAGACGTAAGCTGTAAAAAGGGTGAAGTAGAGTCCCAGCATAACTGCCAGGAAGACACTGTTAAGTGGTGAGTTTTCGGCTACTGGTGGATAAAAAAGCGCTATAAATACAGCGGCATAAGCGACCCCGCTAAACAGCATGAAAGGCAAGCGACGTCCCATTTTCCCCTGGTGATTATCCGACCAGCGGGCAATTACAGGGTCAGCAACAGCATCGATAGCCCGCCCCAGGAACATGATAATACCGAAAGCAAAGGGCGGCATCAGGGCTTCTACCCCTTCAAGAGGGCTGGTGATGTAATAATAAAAGAGCCAGGTAATTAAAACCCTGTCAATCAGGCTGAAACCACCTGAACCAGTTCCATAGATAATTTTCCCCCAGAATGGCAGCTGCTTAACCTGGTTCATCCAACTACTCCTCCCTTGCAATCATAATAAGTTGAAAAGGTGTCAGAGATAAATTCAACTTATTGCTTTTTTCAGAGCATAAGCAAGAAATCCGGCAGCAGATGCAAAAGCTGCCCCGGTCGATACCTGCCCGGTCTCCGGATCGATTGTTTCACAGAAAAAACCATTGTCCATTTCAGCACGTTTAAAAAAGTCTTCAGCGCCGGCATTGCAGGCCAGCAGATCATTACAGGCAGCCAGTGGCCAGGGGTTTCCAGCATGAATGGATCCTGCTTCTTCAAAGTTTTGTCCCTGGTGAAAATGCTTGTTGTTGGATGAGCGGATCCAGTGGACAGTGTTTGTGAAGATCCTGTCGTCTACCGAGCAGAAACCGTAATGAGCCAGCAACTGCAAACTGCCGGGGGGATTGTCATAGAGAGAAAAACGGCCCTTGCCATCAACAGCCCAGGTAAACATTATCCCGAAAGGACCTTTCACCGTACAATTCTCATAAATAGCCTGCTCCAGTTCCTGGGCCAGAATAGCAAAATCGCTTTTATGCTGCCATAACTCTTCTGTCTGCAGTTCTCCCAGAAAGCGAAAAGCGCACTGCAGCAGGGCATTACAATAAGTGAGGTAGGGAAAGTATACCGGGTCATCTGACGGGTCAAGAAAAGTATTGAACAGTCCAGATTCAGGATCAAAACAGGAAAAGGCTTTTTCAGCCAGGATATCAAGCCCATTTTGAAAAGCTGCTTCCTTAAGAATCTCTTTGTCTCCATCATGGTCAAGGTAATGTTTCAAGGCCAGGAAGTAAGCGGCAAGCTGGTCAAGTTCGAAACCGGGGTAAAGAATCGTCCCGTTTATATAGTGGGCATGGTCTCCGGCATTGTCGATATGCCTGGTGAAAGCAGTTAGGAGCAGCTCTTTGGCCGTGTTTTGGTCAGCCATCATAATCGCCGGGAAACTCCAAAGCAGGGAATCACGGCTCCAGTAAGCGGCGCTGACATAATATCGAGGACTGCGGGATGTTACCGGCACCAGCTTATCATTATCAAGAGACCTGGCTGTAGCAAAAAAATAGGAGAAAAACATGTTCCTGTTCATTAATGTGCTTAGCTTCATGTTGTTTGATTTGCTGAGCCTGCTTTCTAACCAGTTGCTTGTATTTTTCCGCAGGGTTTCACTGCCATGCCTGCGCATATCTAAATTGGTGGTGCTGGCTCCATCTGCTTCAAGATTTACTGTGACATAAAGCGTTGTTTCGAAACCAACTCCCGGTTCGAGCTGCAATTCATGAACTGCGCAGAAACGGTTATTATCGGTATCCAGATGCCACTGTGCTTCAGGTTCGGCAGCCATGGCCAGGCCGGCCAATGGTGGACCTGATAAAGCTTCAAGTACGATACTCCCGGTCCAGGGGTTGTGAGCCATGGTTTTCTTGCCATCAATTGCCCTACGGTTGAAAATTATATAATTAAAACTATCCCAGCAGCCCTGCCAGCCGACCTGTAAAGCTGTTTTTTGATTGCTGCTGTTATGCAATTTCAACTTGTAATAGAAACCTTTGAAACCGGGTGGAGCTATAATTTCAGCTGTCAAAGTGATACCGCTTTCAGTAGAAAAGGAGAAATGGGGCAGCCAGTCAAGCTTATATTCCCATGCAGAAAAGCCCTTTATATCCACGGGGTCTTCATTAATTTTCAAAAATGGGGCAAAAAGTGGCGAATCTTTGTTTCCGCTGAATTCCAGCAAGCCTTTGTGCTGGTAATGCAGAAAATTGACATTTAAAATACTGCCGTCCCGGTAGATTTCAGGAAGTGATATATACTCATTACCTGTCAAAAAGCAGGGTTCATGGTCTGTTACTTCATCAGGAACAGTAAGTAGAAACTTTGATTCAGGATTTTGGCTCATCTGATATGGCCTCCTTGAACAAAAAGAATTACATGTTTTTTGGCAGCTATTGCTTATTTTCTATATAACTTCTAATAGTTTCGCCTTTAACGCAAAAAAACCTTTTACAGTTTAACGAATTTATAGACAGTGGAGATTCATAAATATAGAAAAAGCTGATCTGCTAATAAAAAAGTAGCTGTGTTTATACAGTAATTGCCTTGACGGCCCCTGTAGAAACCCTTATAATCTAAAATGTTAAAACCTAATATGTCGGGATGGCGGAATTGGCAGACGCGCACGGTTGAGGGCCGTGTGGTTAACACCATGGGGGTTCAAGTCCCCCTCCCGACACCAATAG
>PXFD01000024.1 GCA_003564505.1 Syntrophomonadaceae bacterium | reverse complement strand
GTTACTTTTTTTTTGCAGCTTGTTAGCAGGAAAAAAATAATTTATAGCGAATAACTATTTACATCAAGGTTTTAATATCATATTATTTTATAAGATCTCCTTTATGCAATCTCATATCCTATTTTTTTGTGCGGCATTTATATTTTACTCCCCCTTCATAAAGGATAATAATATATGTTCATCCTCACTTTAAGATTTTTATATTATATGGTTAGACTTACGGGAGCAAAATGATTAATCCTTGGTTACAGTTTTTCCTTTGTGCTGTTTTAATAGTTTTTGCTGGTAGTAAATTAACGAGAAATGCTGCAATAATTTCTGAGAATACCGGTATAGGCAGCGCCTGGATTGGAGCTCTGCTGCTTCCCCTGGCAACCTCCCTGCCGGAACTGGTAACAACTTTAAGTGCGGTAGCGCTTAATTCGCCAGATTTAGCCCTTGGTAATATCCTGGGTAGTTGTTTGTTTAACCTGGCCTTGTTGGCAGTAATTGATATATCATCTGGGAAAGGGCCGTTAACTTCGGTTATCAGCAGTGGGCATATCATCACTGCATCATTAAGCATTATTACGATTTGTCTGGCAGCGCTTGCCCTACTTGGGTTTATTTATGTGCCCATCGGCTGGGTTGGCTTGGAAACATTGCTAATAGCATCTGTATATATCATGGGCAGCAGGTTGATTTTCCGTTACGAACAAAGGAACCCGGTGCTTGCAACGGGCAGTGAAGAGATTTTCAGGGCCAGCTATAGAGTTTCAACAAAAAAAGCCTTAACTAACTTCGCTCTTGCGGCCGGTTTAATAATTATAACAGGAGTTTTAATTACCAGTGCAGCTGATCGTATAGCTATTACTACCGGGTTGGGACATACCCTGGTTGGCTCAATACTGCTGGCAATCAGCACATCACTTCCTGAGACTGTAACAACGTTGTCTGCTGTCAGGCTTGGATATGTAGATATGGCTGTTGCCAACGTATTCGGAGCTAACTTTATGAACATGTTGGTGGTTTTTATTGCAGACCTGTTTTACCGTCAGGGCCCTCTGCTTCATGCCGCTTCAGGCAACCACCTTGTATCGGCAACTATGGTAATTATAATTTCAACAATAGTAATATTTAGCTTGATTTATAAATCAGAAAAACAATTAGGACGCATTGGATATGACATGGCCCTGGTAATTGTAGGTTATTTCGTGGCAGCATACCTGTTATTCAGGTCCGGAGGTACAATATAAAGGATGGTGTTTTGGTTTTGGATACTGAAAAGTTAAAAACAATGACTTTAAATGAGCTGCATCGACTTGCTAAGGAACATGAAATAAAAGGCCAGTCAACTATGCGCAAGCAGGAATTGATTGATAACCTGACTAAACTATTCTCGGAAAACGGAGACCAGCATACGGCTTCCGGAATGCTGGAAATAATGCCGGATGGTTTTGGCTTCCTGAGACGCAAGAAATACTATTTTTCAGAAGATGATATTTATATTTCTGCTTCACAGATTCGCCGTTTCAACATGAGAACCGGAGATATCATCAGCGGACGGATCAGGCCTCCAAAAGACAGCGAAAGGTATTATGCTCTTCTTCAAGTTGAGCAGATCAACGGAGAAGATCCCGAAAAAATGTCGGGTCGCAAAGGTTTCCGCAGCCTGGTCCCTATTCATCCCGATGATCCTATTCGCATGGAAACCAAGTCTAATATTCTCTCCACCAGGATAATTGACCTGCTGGTACCAGTCGGTAAAGGTCAGCGGGGCCTGGTCGTTTCCCCACCAAAAGCAGGCAAGACCATGCTGCTCAAGCAGCTTGCCAACAGCATTTCTGTCAATCACCCTGATATCGAATTAATTATCCTTCTAATCGATGAAAGGCCTGAAGAAGTTACCGATATGGAGCGCAGTGTTGATGCAGACGTGGTTAGCTCTACCTTTGATCAAAAGCCTGAAAACCATATTCATATAGCAGAACTGGTCCTGGAAAGGTCACAGCGCCTGGTAGAACAGGGACGCGATGTTGCCGTGCTGCTTGACAGCATTACCAGGTTGACCAGGGCTTACAACCTGGTAATCCCTCCCAGCGGCCGAACTCTTTCAGGAGGTATTGACCCCTCTGCTTTCTATAAGCCTAAAAGATTTTTTGGAGCAGCCCGAAATATTGACGGAGGCGGTTCGCTAACGGTGCTTGCTACAGCAATAGTTGAAACCGGCAGTCGCATGGATGATGTAGTTTATGAAGAGTTTAAAGGAACCGGCAACATGGAACTGCATCTTGACCGCAGGATAGCTGAACGCCGCATATTCCCGGCTATAGATATATCCCGTTCGGGAACGCGCCGCGAGGAACTTTTGCTTGACGAGCGTAAAATTGAACTTATGTGGGCCCTGCGCAAAGCTATGGGTAACAGTACAAGCATAGAATTTTTGGAAGCACTTATGGGTAGGCTCAGAAAAACCGAATCTAATGAAGAGTTTCTCAAAAACATGCATACAATGTAGTTTTCTGTGGATTTTTTATTGTTGCAGAATAAAGGCCGATGTGCTATTATTTGTATTTGGAAGAGGAAGAAGGAGGTTAAAAAGGATGAAACCAGATATACACCCAAAATATCACCGGGCGACTGTTTCCTGTGCTTGCGGAGAAACTTTTGAAACCGGTTCAACCAGTGAAAGTCTGAAGGTGGAAATATGTTCGAAATGTCACCCCTTTTTCACGGGCAAACAAAAATTTGTTGATACCGGGGGCCGGGTAGAACGATTTAAGCGTAAGTATGGAATGTAAATGAAATTACGGGAGCAGGGCCTCAGAGCGCTGCTCCTTTTAGTTTTATAACCGCGCAGTCTGCAACTGCAATTGAGTAGAGCTAAGCAGATCCTTTATTACATAGGTAGATATTATGTGAATGAAAATCCGGCAAAGGCTGGGTTATTTTTCTGAGGTGATTCCCATGCAGGAAAAACTAGAGGTTATTGAGCAGCGCTATAATGAGCTTGAGCAGTTGTTAAGTGATCCGAATGTAATGGATAACCGGGATGAGTGGCTTAAAATGTCCCGTGAAATATCGGAGATCACGCCAATTGTCGAGCTGTTTCGGCGCTTGAAAAATGTAGAAAATGAATTAACTGATGCACAGGAGATGTTAAAGGACAGCGAGGAAGATGAGATGTCGGACTATTTGCGTGCAGAAGTAGAGACGCTGTCTTCAGAAAAGGAAAATATTGAAGCAGACTTAAAAGAACAGCTGTTACCTAAAGACCCCTATGATGATAAAAATGTTTTTATTGAAATCAGGGCCGGCACAGGCGGGGACGAAGCTGCCCTTTTTGCTGCGGACCTCTTAAAAATGTACACTCGCTTTGCTGAGCGAAAAAATTACAAGGCAGAAATAGTCGATTCACACCCGACCAATATCGGTGGTTTTAAAGAGGTTATCCTTGGTATTGAAGGAAAGGGTGCCTACAGTAATCTCAAATATGAAAGTGGTGTTCACCGGGTCCAGCGTATTCCTTCTACCGAGTCAGGAGGTAGGATCCATACTTCAGCGGCTACTGTTGCAGTGCTGCCCGAAGTAGAAGATGTAGAAGTAGAAATCAATCCCCAGGATCTAAGGGTTGATACATTTTGTGCGACCGGACCGGGCGGTCAAAGTGTTAACACCACCCAATCGGCAGTTAGGATTACCCACATGCCAACAAATGTGGTTGTTAGCTGCCAGGATGAAAAGTCGCAGCTACAGAATAAGGAAAAAGCCATGCGGATATTAAGAAGCAGGCTGCTCGATAAGTACATTACTGAACAAACCGCTGAACAGGCTGAAGCCCGAAAGACTATGGTTGGCAGTGGGGATCGCAGTGAAAGGATTCGTACCTATAACTTTCCCCAAAACAGGGTAACCGACCACAGGATCAACCTGACTCTCCATAAGCTGGATCTGGTTTTGGCCGGGGAACTTGATGAAATAGTGGATGAACTGGTTGCCGATGAGCGGGCGGAACAATTAAAAGAATCGGGAGTGTAATAAGCTATTGAAAATCAGGACGATCGAAGAAGCTCTGCAGGGAGCTTCTTTTTACTTGGAAAAAGCTGGTATAGAAAATCCCAGGGTTGAGGCAGAGTTGCTTCTAGCTCACCTCCTGGAAACTGATCGCCTGCAGTTGTTTTTGAAAAGAACCCAAAACCTTTCGTCCAGGCAGGAATACTTATTTGAGGAGCTTGTCAGGCGGAAAGCAGCCGGTGAGCCGACTGCTTATATTACCGGCACTAAAGAATTTTATGGATATCTTTTCAATGTCAATAAAGATGTTTTAATTCCGCGTCCTGAAACTGAGCTGTTAGTTGACAGGGCCCTGTCCTGCTTAAAAAAGCTGCAATCTGAAGGGTGTAATAATATCCGGGTCCTGGACCTGGGAACCGGAAGCGGCATTCTTGCCATAACGATAGCTTTAAAAGTAAATAACGTTCAAATTGATGCTGTTGATATATCTGCGGACGCCCTGCAGACAGCAAAGCTTAATGCGGCCCGGTACCGGGTGGAAGACAGGATCTCCTGGCATTGCGGATCCTATTTCGAACCCTTTAATGAGGCACCTTCACTGCCCCTTTTTAACCTTGTTATAGCAAACCCACCGTATTTGACAAAAAAAGAAATGAGAGATCTTCCATCACATATTCTTGATCATGAACCTTACGAAGCCCTTGATGGTGGAGAAGATGGATTGGATAGTTACCGCAAAATTTTAAATGATCTTGAACCGCACCTGGTGAAACCATCTATGCTGCTGCTCGAAGCAGGCGCAGGGCAGCAAAATATACTCGAGACACTTTGCCGCAGCAGTGGAATATTTAAATCAATATCATGGCACCATGATCTGGCAGGACATGCCAGGGTTCTGGAGGCGGAAAGGTAAAAACAAAAGGACAAGGTTGAACGATTACAAGGCCCAATAATCATTTCCAAGATTTATTCTACTTAATTTAAGCCCTTGCCGGTTGAGGTAATGGTCAACTTGCCGTGCTTTACTCCCTTTACTCCGATTAGCCTGCCGGCTAAGTCCCTTGCTTCAGAAGCATTTCCTTTTAACACCATTACTTCGAGGCAGTGATCATGCTCAAGGTGAACATGCATTACAGAAATAATCATTTCATGATGGTCATGCTGCAGTTCAAGGAGCAGGTCACTCAAGCCCTTAACATGATGATCGTAAATAATCGTAATAGTTCCGGCCACTTCTTCATCGTCTTGCGACCAATCCAGTTCAACTAACTGGTTGCGAATTAGATCGCGAATTGCCTCGGAGCGATTTGGATAGCCGCGCTTGACAATTTCCTGGTCAAGGCGGGCCAGCAGCTCTTTTTCCATAGAAATACCAAAACGAATTAAACCTGACAATAATTTCACCTCCATATTGATTATGCTGATTATAGCATAGAATAAATATATTCATTAGCTGTTAAATAAAAAATTGAAAAACCCCCACCTTTAATTTATAATGTGTTAAGCAAGGGATTTCAATATGGTTACCCTTTATGGAGGGCCTAATTATTGTTCTGGGAGATAGCCTTTAGCACTATTGGCGGCCTGGGTCTTTTTTTGTTTGGTATACAGATCATGGCTTCCGGGATGCAGAAAGCTGCCGGGGATCGTTTCCGGCATATTCTTGAAATACTAACTAACAAGCCTGTGCTTGGAGTTTTAACAGGTATTTTCGTTACATTTCTCGTGCAGAGCAGCAGTACTGCCTCGGTCATGGTAGTTGGGTTTGCCAATGCCGGGCTGATGAACCTTTCCCAGGCGGTAAGTGTAATAATCGGCTCTAATATAGGGACTACCGTAACCGCCCAGATCATTTCTTTTAACGTAGGTGTAATCGCATTTCCGGCAATCGGGATAGGTTCATTATTAAACTTTTTTGGGCGCCGCCGGTTTCAGCGTTACCTGGGACAGACAGTACTCGGTTTTGGTCTGCTTTTTCTCGGAATGACTACCATGTCAGAGGGTATGTCGCCTTTAAGAGACCTGGAAGCTTTCCATGCAATGCTGCTTCAGTTCAGTGAGTACCCAATCCTGGGTATTATCGCAGGCGCCATCTTTACAGCCCTGATCCAGAGCAGCAGTGCAGCTACCGGTGTTATTATTGCACTGACTATGCAGGATCTGATTCCTTTTTATTCAGCTGTTCCATTGATCCTGGGAACAAATATTGGCACCAGCATTACTGCTATCCTTGCATCAATTGGAGCAAACGTTACGGCCCGGCGCGTGGCAGTGGCCCATGTTTTGTTTAACGTTCTGGGAGTTATTATTGCCCTCATTGTACTTGTTCCCTTTACAGATATTATCCTGCAAACTGCCACTACAGTGCCCCGGCAGGTAGCCAATACCCATACAGCCTTTAACCTGCTGAACACCATTATATTTGTTGTATTTCTAAAACAATTTACCGGGCTTATCTGTAAAATTATTCCCGGGGAAGACGAAAAAATGGATTTCGGACCGAAATACCTGGATCCGCGTATTTTGAAAACGCCAGGTATTGCCATTGGCGGCGCCAAGCAGGAATTGCTGCGAATGGCAGGTATTGCCCGGGAAATGCTAGCCGAAGCGCTAGAAGTGTTCCTCAAGGATGATTTAAAAAAGATCAAGCACATTATCCAAATGGAAGAGCTGGTAGATGGCCTTGAAAAAGAAATTAATGTTTATTTATCAGAGCTTTCACAGCACTCCATGACCATGGAGCAATCCAAAAAAGTTGGGCACCTTATGTCTGCAGCTAATGACCTGGAGAGAATTGGTGACCACGCAGAAAATATTATGCAGCTATCGGAGATGAAGACAGAAGAACGGCTGCCATTTTCAGCAACAGCCTTAGAAGAGATCACCCTTTTATATAAAAAAGTTGATAAAATGCTTGGCCAGGCTATCGATGCCATGGAAAATGACGATAAAGAACTGGCGGCACATGTGGTTAAAGAAGACGATGAAGTTGATGAGCTTGAAAAAAAGCTTCGTAAGAGGCATATTGACAGAATTAATACCAAGAAATGTTACCCCCAGGCCGGAGTATTGTTCCTAGACCTTTTAAGCAATCTTGAACGTATTGGTGATCATGCCAACAATATTGCGGACCTTGTATTGGAAGAATAGATTCAACCGTCTGCCTATTATAAACCACTCGAAAGTTTGGTGATTGTCCAGGTGGTCCAAGCAAAAGGCACTCTGCTGCTTAACGATAGCCGGGAATCCCTGGCAAAAGCGGCAGCTATCATAAAGCGGGGCGGACTGGTTGCATTTCCAACCGAAACAGTTTATGGGTTGGGTGCGTCAGCGACAAAAGGGAAAGCAGTTGCAAGTATTTTTGCAGCGAAAGGAAGGCCTGCAGATAATCCCCTGATTGTTCATTTATCTAGCCGCAACCAGCTAAACCTTGTTGCCCGGGAAGTCCCTGATGAAGCGGAGTTTCTGGCTGACAAATTCTGGCCTGGCCCGCTAAGTCTGGTTCTGCAAAGGTCTGAATATATTCCTGCAGAGGTAAGCGCAGGGCTGCCGACTGTAGCAGTCAGAATGCCCGATCACCCGGTTGCCCTGGCATTAATTGATCTGGCCGGTGTGCCTTTGGCCGCGCCTAGTGCTAATAAATCAGGTCGTCCCAGCCCAACCAGTTACCGACATGTCCTTGAGGATTTGGCCGGCAAAATAGATGCGGTAATAAAGAGCAGTATCTGCAAAATAGGTATAGAGTCCACTGTCCTTGATTTGACCGGCCCCTCTCCGCTAATCCTTCGCCCAGGTGGCCTGCCGAGGGAAGATCTGGAAAAAGCTCTTGGCCGCAGAATTGGTTTGGCAGGTGACAAAAAAAATATTCTTCAGCCTGTTTCCCCTGGGATGAAATACCGGCATTATAAACCTAGAGCCCCCCTGGTCCTTATAACTGGACGTGATGCAATGAGACGTCAGGTACTTAACCGGTTGGCCCTTTATTATCAAAGGAAGGGTTTCGCAGTCGGCATGTTGAACATTTCTATGCAGCACCGTTTGAAGGACAACGCTGATCCTGAAAAGCTTGCAGCAATGTTATACAACTATCTGCGCAGGATGGATGCAGCAGGAGTTGATATTATTTTTGCCGAGGAAATAAGTTTTGCAGGGATTGGCTTGGCGGTAATGAACCGGTTGAAAAAAGCGGCTACCCGGGTATTGAGAGTATAAGGGGGGAAGTCATTGCTAAAAATTCTGTTTGTTTGCACTGGAAACACCTGTCGCAGTCCGATGGCAGAAGCATTATTAAAGTATGAACTGGAGAACGTAGACCTTCCCTTTGAAGTTGAGGTTACTTCAGCGGGCCTTTCTGCTGTAGCCGGGGAAAAAGCATCTGAACCGGCTAAAAAAATGTTCAGCCAGGACGAGCAAAACCTCAGTCACCACAAAGCCAAAACAATTGACCTGGATCTTATTGACGATGCAGACCTGATCCTGGTTATGACAGACGATCATAAACGTCAGCTGCTTGCCCGTTTTCCACGTGCGGCTAATAAAACTTTCATTTTCAAGGAATACGCAGGTGAGGCAGACAACAGCTGTAATATCGCTGACCCTGCAGGCTACGGTCCGGATAAGTATCGCCAGGTCCTGGAGGATATTCGTTGTAGTGTAAAGAAGCTTGTGAGCAAACTTAAGGAGGGGTCCCAGAATGAAAGTAGCCCTGGGTAGTGATCATGCCGGTTTTTTCCTAAAAGAAAATATTGCAGAATACCTTGCCGCCAGTGATAAATCATTTCTGGATTGCGGGGTATCGTCTGAAGATAGTGTTGATTATCCCGATATTGCTGTTTCCGTGGTTAATGCTGTTCTCTCCGGTGAATGCGAATGTGGAATCCTGATTTGCGGTACCGGTATCGGCATGTCAATCGCTGCCAATAAGCATAAAGGGATCAGGGCTGCATTGTGTGGGGAGCCTTATTCTGCAAAATGTGCCCGCAAGCATAATGATGCCAATATCCTGACCATGGGTTCGAGAGTTACAGGGCCGGGACTGGCAGTAGATATTATAGAAGCTTTCTTCACCGAGACCTTTGATGGAGGCAGGCACAAGCGTCGCCTTGATAAGATTGAGTTCATTGAAAAATAAATAATGGAGATGAAGACGACAGCATGAATAAAATAAAAAACAAGCCTGAAGCCGATCCGCTTAAAGTTGTTGACCCCGAGATTCATGAAACCATATCAGTTGAGCAGAAAAGACAGCAGGATAACTTGATCATGATTGCTTCTGAAAACCTGGTCAGTAAAGCTGTTCTTGAAGCCCAGGGTTCGGTGCTCACCAATAAATACGCGGAAGGCTATTCAGGTGCCCGCTATTATGGAGGGTGCTTATGTGTTGACCGCGCAGAAGACCTTGCCTGCAGTAGAGCTAAGGATGTTTTTAAGGCTGAGCATGTAAATGTTCAACCGCATTCTGGGACATCAGCAAATATGGCTGTATTTCTGGCAGTTTTAAAGCCGGGTGATCGGATCTTAGGCATGGATTTAAGCCATGGAGGCCACCTGACTCACGGTAGTAAAGTCAACATTTCTGGCCGCTATTACGATTCATTTAGCTATAAAGTAGAGCCTGATTCATGCCTGCTTGATCTTGACCGGGTAAGGGATATTGCCCGGGAAATAAAACCGGGCTTAATTATTGCCGGAGCCAGTTCTTACCC
>PXFD01000143.1 GCA_003564505.1 Syntrophomonadaceae bacterium | reverse complement strand
TTTTTTATTTGCAAATTTGAATGCAGATTGGAGTTGCAATAATGGGGATCAAGGATTTTGCCATTAACTATTTTTCACTGGAAGGCAAAAACGCCATTGTCACAGGGGGAAACACCGGCCTGGGGAGAACTTTTGCCCTGGCCCTGGCTTCTGCCGGAGCGAACCTGTTTATACCAAGCATCAGGGAAGATGATGGAGAAACCAGGCAGTTGATTGAACAGGAAGGAGTAAAAATGGAATTTATGCTGAAGGACATTACCGCTCCGGGATCGGCAAAACAGATTGTCGATGGCTGTTTAGAAACCTTTGGTTCTCTTGATATCCTGGTAAACAGTGCCGGTTTAAGTAAGAATGTCCGGGATGTTCTCGCTTTTGGCAGAAATGAATGGGATGCAATGATCAATGTCAATCTTACAGCACCTTTTGAGCTCAGCTATGAAGCAGCCAAGGTGATGATTCCACAAAAGCGTGGAAAGATCATAAATGTCTGCTCAATGTATTCCTACCTGGGCGGGCAGTGGTCGCCGGCTTACGCTTCTACCAAGCATGGACTGGTCGGCTTCACCAGGGCTTACTGCGATGAACTGGCCCAGCATAATATCCAGGTTAACGGCATAGCACCCGGATATTTTGCAACAGATCTGACCCGGGAAACAAGAAATGATCCCGCCTGCAACCAGAGGGTAATTGATCACATTCCGGCCGGGCGCTGGGGTGAACCACTCGATTTAATGGGTGCAACCGTGTTTTTGGCCAGCAAAGCATCCGACTATGTGAACGGACATATCCTGGTAGTTGACGGCGGTTACCTGGTTCGCTGATCAAACCGCCTGTCGAAAGGAAGTGGTTTTAAGTGATTAAAAAATATATAATTGGCGTCGATGGAGGCACGCAAAGCACAAAAGTGTTAATCTTTGACATGGAGGGTAATATTATCTGCCAGGGCAAAGAAAACTTGCGCCCCATGGACTTACCTGAACCGGGAGTAGTTGAACACCCCGATGATGATCTCTGGGATTCATTAATAGTAGCTGCCCGCAGGGCCATGGCTGCGTTCCCCGGGAAAAATGAAGAGATTATTGGCCTGGGCCTCTGCACGATTCGATGCTGCCGCGCCCTGCTGAAAGCGGACGGAACCCTGGCCTCGCCGGTAATCAGCTGGATGGATTCACGCATAGCCGTTCCCTACGAACATAACAACCCCGAAGTCAGGTATGTTACAACTACAACCGGTTACATAACTCACCGCCTGACCGGCGAATTCAACGATACCGTGGCTAATTACGAAGGCCAGTGGCCGATTGACAAAGATACATGGCAGTGGAGTGACGACCCTGAAATATTCAGGCAGTACAATATACCCCGTGAAATGCTATTTAATTTGCAGCTGCCCACCACTATTGCCGGTCATGTCACCAAAAAGGCCGCCGAGTTAACAGGTTTCCCTGAAGGCCTCCCGGTAGTTAACACAGCCAATGACAAGGCAGTGGAAGCGCTTGGCACCGGGCTTTTAGAAGGACCTACCGCCTTAATTTCGCTGGGCACTTACATCCCTTCAATGGTACACGGCCATAAAAACATTAAAGATGCAGAGAGCTTTTTCACTAACCTGGCTTCTCTTCCCTACCACTATCTTTATGAAAGCGGAGGCATTCGCAGGGGAATGTGGACGATAAGCTGGTTCAAGGATTTGCTGGGCGAGGAAGCCGCCATGAAAGCCAGGGACCTGGGCCTATCAACCGAAGATTATCTTAACCGGGAAGCAGAAAACATCGCGGCAGGATCAGATGGTCTGATGACTATCCACGACTTCCTGGCCTGGCCTGACAGGCCTTATCGTAAAGGAATTATGATTGGTTTTGACGGCCGCCACGGCAGCGCCCACATTTACCGCTCCATCCTGGAAGGTATTGCTCTTACCATGAAAAACCACACCGATGCAATGTGCGAAGAGCTGGATCTTCAATTAGAAAATATTATAGTTTCCGGCGGTGGTTCAAACAGCAGCCTTTTCATGAAAATATTTGCCGATGTTTACGGGCTGCCGGCATGCCGCAATGTTGTAAACGGGGCAGCCGGTCTTGGCTCGGCCATCTGTGCCGCCCTCGCTACCGGGGCATACCCGGACCATGTTTCGGCAATAAAAAACATGGTCCGCATCAGGGACAGTTTTGAGCCCGATCCTGAAAACTGCGCAGTTTATCAACGCATGAATGAACAAGTTTACAAGCATATCAATACTCATACAGATGAAATATTAAAAAAGTCATACCCCATTTTTAAGTAGAGAAAGGAGTACAAAAATATGTCCCTGAATAAAAAACAGATAGTTGAACAACTGACCAAATTGCTTAATAGCGGCAAAGTTGTTACCGACCCCGAGGTGTTAAAGGAAAGCAGCGTTGACAGGTTCAGGCGATTCGAAGAACTGCATGGGGTTTACACCCAGCCACTTCCGGCTGCCGTAGTATATGTTCAGGACAGCTCCGAGGTTGCAGCTGTATTGAAGTTCGCCAGCGAAAATGAAATCAACGTTGTACCACGCACCGGACATACAGCCACTGAAGGTGGCCTGGAAACAATTGTAGAAAACTCGATTGTGCTTGATGGCTCAGAAATGAATAGAGTAACTAAGATTGATCCCTATAATATGCAGGCAACCTGCCAGTGTGGCACGCCTTTAGAGATTCTTGAAGAACAGCTGCGTGAAAAAGGCTTTACCACCGGGCACTCTCCCCAATCAAAACCGCTGGCCCAGCTGGGCGGCCTTGTCGCTACCCGCAGCATCGGCCAGTTTTCAACCCTATACGGTGGGATTGAAGATATGGTTGTCGGACTGGAAGCTGTTTTCCCGAACGGGAAAATAAGCAAAATAAAAAACGTTCCCCGCAGGGCAGCAGGGCCTGACATCCGTCATGTTGTAATCGGCAACGAAGGCGCCCTCTGTTTCATCACTGAAGTAACTGTCAAGATATTTAAATTTATGCCGGAAAACAATATCCTCCTTGGTTACACCCTGGATAACATGAAAACCGGTTTTGAGATCCTGCGTGAAGTTATGGTTAACGGCTTCAAGCCCTCCGTCGCCCGCCTTTACGATCATGAAGACGGGGCTTATCATTTTTCCCATTTTGCCAACGGCAAATGTGTGTTAATTTTTATGGCCGAAGGTCCGAAAAAAATAGCGGAAGCTACAGCAGAAGCTATTGAAGATATAGTTGCCGGATATGATGAGTGTATCAAAGTGGATACCCCTTATATCAAAACCTGGTTTGAAAACCTGAACTGGGATGCTAACGACATCGCAGAAGAAAAAACAGAGATTATTGAAACCAAAAATATGGGTAATACAACAGAAATATCTGCAGACTGGGAAAGGATCAATAAAATTTACGAAATATGTGTTGAAAGAATCCGCAAGGAAATACCGGATATGACCATGGTCGGCGGACACTCATCGCACAGCTATATAAACGGTACTAATCTTTACTTCGTCCATTATTACAATGTTACAGACTGTAAACCGGAAGAAGAGATTAAGAAATATCATCACCCGATTAAGAAGATTATCGTTGAAGAAACCATTAAAGCAGGTGGCTCAATGTGCCATCATCACGGAGTGGGCAAGCACCGAACAGAGTGGATTAGAGATGAATACGGCTCTTCGTATTACATCCTTGAAACACTTAAGAAAGCCTTTGATCCTGAAGGTATTATGAACCGGGGTACTATATATCCCGGTTAAATGAAAAAAACCTTTAACCAGGCAGGGATAATATAATTATGCGCATCTTAGTTACCCTAAAAGTGGTCCCCGATCTTGATTTGCTGCGGGATAAAAAGTGGACAATAAAAAACAACCTGCCGGTAGAAACTGCCTATGTTAAAAAGGCCATTAACACTTACGATGAAAGCGCCCTGGAACTTGCCCTGAAAATGGCCGACCAACGTAAAGCAATTAACCTGGAAACAGAACTGTTCGCTCTTACTATTGGCGAAGCCTATGCCGATCTTTTTTTAAAAAAACTGCTCGCCCTGGGGTTCAATAAAACCTACCGGGTAAACAGTGAACTTGATTTACGTTTCAATCCTGAAGCGGTAGCTGCCATCATAACTTCTTTTATCGGCGAGTGCGGGCCTTTTGACTTAATAATCATGGGCATGCAAAGCAGCGACGGGGATAATGCAAAAACAGCACTGCTGACTGCGGAAGAATTGGCCTGGCCCTGTATAACCGGTGTAACCGGCTTTTATTCCGACCGGTCAGACCAGGTTGCAGTAGAAAACATAAGCGACCAGGGATTAGTCCAGCAAACTATTCGCACGTCCTGTATCCTTGCTGTCGGCAATGCCCCCAGTTCTCTCCTGCGCGTTCCCACCCTGAAAGCCATAAAAAAGGCAGCAGAAAAAGACATTAATATCCTTACCCTGGAAGAATTAAAGGCTAAACCTGAAGATCTCCTTTTGCAAAGCAATACCAGGATACAGGAATTAGAAACAGTTGATAACAGCAGGGAAAGCATAATCATTGATGGCGCTTCCGCAGAAGAGAAAGCACACTTTCTATATAATAATTACCTGAAAGGATGGATGAGCAGCAAATGAAGTGCAAAGTAATGATCAATGCCTGCTCACCAGCCTTTTTAAGCAAAGCCGAAGAGGCTGCTACCTTTTTGCAAACTCACCGGTCAATTGTTGACAGCAGTGAAGAAACCGAGGAAGCAGTTGTATTCTATGCTGATGAAAATATTAAAGAGAAGATCACCTCGGGCCTGCCTTTCCGAATTATCCGCCTGGTTAAAATTAAGCACTACCAGCCGGAACTGGTTTTAGATATACTTGCCGAGCTCGAAAAAAACAGCCCGGCAGATATCTACCTTTTCCCCGGGGACTTCTCCGGTAACGAACTGGCCGTCAGGTTTGCCTGGCGGTTAAAAGGTTCATCCCTGGTTGCAGTGGAAAAAATTGAGGCGAATGAAGGTAAGCTCTCAGGCATAAAAAAGGTTTACAGCGGTAACTTAAGGGGTTCTTTTCTATTCAGAACAAAACCTTACTGTTTTTCACTGGCAAAAGGTATGAACAGGCTGGATTTAGCTGTACCTGAAGACCAAAAAACAGTTTCATCACATGATTATAGTGCAAAACCTTATGATTCGCCCCTTATAGAATACCAGGAAACTCCGCCCTTTCAAGAAGAAGAAGTGCGTCTCGAAAAAGCAAATTTCATCATAGCTGTCGGCAGAGGGACAGGCAGCAGCGAAGAAATCTCCCGCCTGAAAGATATTGCCCGGGATCTGGGCGCTGAGCTTGGGGTCAGCCGCCCCGTGGTGATGAATGCCTGGGCATCAATGGACCGCCTTCTCGGGGCTTCAGGATCTGTTGCTTCTCCAGAAATCTGCTTGGCCCTTGCGGTCTCTGGTTCTCCACCCTTTTATTACGGCATCGAAAAAAGTAATAAGATCATTGCTGTTAATCATGACGATGATGCGCCGATCATAAAAGCAGCCGACCTTGTAATTATCGAAGATTATAAAAAAGTTATTAAAGCCCTGCTGGAAATAATAAGAGAAGAAAAAGAAAAATAAAAACCTTTGGTGATTAAAACCTTGATTATGTCAGCCTTAAATGAATGAATACGAGCCTAGTCACTAAGGCTGTAATGCTTCTGGATACGATTATCAACAACCCCAACCAAACGTTCCAGAAAAACTGTGGTAATTACAACCATCAGGATACCGGCCAGCATCATGCCGGTATTAAAAGTTCTGATCCCCTGCATAATAATCCTGCCCATCCCTCCGCCTCCGATAAATACGGCATAGGTAGCCAGGGAAAAATTCATAACCAGGGCAGTACGGATACCGGCAAAAATGACCGGAAAAGCCAAAGGAATTTCTACCTTGAATAATAACTGCATGTTATTGGCGCCCATGCCCCTGGCAGACTCTTTCAGCTGGGGATGGACCTGGGTAATCCCTACACATGAGTTCCTGACTACCGGCAAAAGTCCATATATTACCAGGGCAATAAGCGCAGAAGTACTGCCAATACCCATCATCGGAATTAGGAATCCGAATAAAGCAAGGATCGGTATGGTGTAAAGTATGGAAACAGAACCTAAAACAATATCCCGGAGCTTCTCTGTTTTGGAAATAGCGATACCAAGCGGAACACCAATGATGATTGTGAAAAATGTTGACCAAAGGACAAGCAAAACATGTTCTCTTAGGACTTCAAACATCAGGTCCTGCCTGTTTATAAAGTATTCCCAGGCGCTGCTTATTAGTTCTATCATTTACCTGCCCTCCATATCCAAAAGGCCGGCGCACGCACGAAACTGAACAATGCCCTTGAAGCTGGAATGATCGTCAACAACCGGAAGCCATGTTCTTCCTCCCCAGAGCATCTCTTCAACAGCAAGCTTAATCGAAATATCCGGAGAAATGGCTTTTGGCAGGGGATGAACCTGATCTAAGGTGTAAGTTCCGTCCTTTTCAAGATCACTTAAGCAAATATAGCCCCGGCAATTACCATCAGAGCCTATCACAAATACATTTTCCCAATCTTTTAGTTTTTCATCGGCAAGGTCTACCTTTTCATTATCACGAACCAGCGGCACGTCTTTTTCCAGGATGCGGGAAACCGGAATTGTGTCAAATACTTCAAAAAGAGCGCCCTGACCAATAAAGCTTTTGACGAAATCATCCTCAGATTTCACTATCTCCATTGGAGTGCCTAAACATTCAAGAATTCCCTCACGAATAATACCAATCCTGTTGCCTACCTTAAATGCTTCCTGTATATCGTGAGTTACAAAAACGATGGTTTTATGAATTGATTCCTGCAGCCTGATCAGTTCATTTTGCAGCTGTTCCCGGGTAAGAGGATCTACAGCACCAAAGGGCTCATCCATCAACAGGATATCAGGGTTGGCGGCAAGGGCACGGGCCACACCGACGCGCTGCTGCTGTCCACCGCTTAACTCACGGGGATAGCGGTTAAGATGGCTAAGCTCCAGGCCAACAGTTTCAATTAACTCTTCTGCCCTTTCTTTCTGAGCTTTCTTCGTGTACTTGGTTAATTTAAGAACAAAAGCAATATTCTCCTGGATCGTCAGGTGAGGGAGAAGCCCGATATACTGGATAACATATCCAATAGAGCGACGGAGCTCGACAACGTCGAGCTCCGTCACATCTGTCCCGTTAACCAGTATATTACCGGATGTATGAGGAATCAGCTGGTTGATCATCTTCAGGGTAGTAGTTTTCCCGCAGCCGGAAGGCCCGATCAGAACAAATACTTCACCCTTTTCAACAGTAAAACTGACCTCATTTACTACTTTATCCTGGCCATACATTTTAGTAACATTTTGTAATTCCACACTGACTTCACGGGTCATGGTAATTTACACCTCACGTATTTTAAAGAAGCCCTACTGACTCGAGGTAATCTCTGGCTACATCTTCCGGGTCTTCCATCTGAACTTCTACCAGGTAGTTCAATTCCGTCATAGTTTCTTCATCAATGGTGCCCAACAGGGGCTCTAAGGCTTCCCCAATGGAAGGATACTCTTCAATAATCTCCTGGCGCACCACGTATATAGCGTCATATGGCGGGAAGAAACTCTGATCATCCTCAAGTATTATGAAACCGTATTCTTTGAGGCGCCCATCGGTTGAAAACAAGGTGGCAACGTCTCCCTCTTCCTGCTCAAGGGCTTCATAGAAAAATGAAGTATCTACAACAACCCGGCCGATAGTATCCATATCAAAACCATAAGTATCTGCCATACCCAGGTAAAGATCAGGACGGGTAAAGGTAGTGTTGTCTCCTATGAAGGTGAGATCATCAATCTGGGCAAGTTCGGATAGATTGGTAACACCAAGTTCTTCTGCCCTTTCAGGTTTCATGGCAATAGCGAAGGTATTCTGGAAACCAATCGGCTCCATCATAACAATACCGAACTCTTCCAGGTAAGCATCGCGGCTTTTTTCATATATTTCTCTGCGATCAGAGATAATATCTTCTTCACCCAGGACTACCATCCATGAGGTTCCGGTATACTCAGGGTAAATATCGATCTGACCTTCAACCAGGGCAGGATGTAACATTTCGGTTGGGCCCATGTTAATTTTGCTGGTGTCAACTGAATGGACAGTATGCTCTTCAATCAACAGGGCAGCCATATAGCCAAGGGTCATATTTTCCGACCAACCTTTTGCTGCTAGATTCACAGTGTAAGGCTCCTCTTCTACTGCGGCCTCCTCTTCATCAACAGCTGCTTCTTCATCTACCACTTCTTCATCAGCGGGCGCAGTATCCTCTCCGCAGCCGGCAATCAAAAAGAAAGCCATTGTGATAACAATTAGAAATATTACTGAATTCTTAAAGTGCTTCATCAAAATAAAATCCTCCTCTTTATAATGTTGATTATGTTAAACCGCTAGCATCAGGTGCTGCTGGTTACAACCTTAAGCCTGCGCTCCAACATGCCTAGTAAACGGTCAAAAAGAAGCGCCATAATCGAAACAGGTATTGTCCCTACTAAAATTGTCCGGTTGTCCATCATTGAAATTCCCTGGAAAATAAGTTCACCTAATCCTCTTGCTCCGACCAGGGCGCCCATTACTGTAATGCCCACTGTAAGAACAGCAACAGTTCGAATGGCAGCCATAATTACAGGCAAAGCCATCGGTAGCTCCACGTTCATTAACAGCTGGTAAGGTGTTGCGCCCATCCCTTTGGCAGCCTCTTTCGCCGCCGGATCCACACCCAGTATGCCTGTAACAGTGTTACGCAGTACTGGCAGCCAGGAGTATATAACCAGGGCAGTAATTGTTGGAACCCAACCAAGGCCCATAAAAGGCAGCAAAAAACCGAGCAAGGCTAAAGAAGGTATGGTATAAAGCATTCCGGCCAGATCAATTACTATATTGCCAGCGTGGGAGTTCCGGGATATTAGTATTCCGACTGGCACAGCAGTCATGGTGCCCAGGGTAACCCCGGCGAGAGCCATCCAGAAGTGTGATATCGTAAGGACAATAACCAGATTCCTGATATCCCAAAAATACTGAAAAAAGTCTATTACGCCCTCCACTTTTCTTTAAGCACCTCCAACTTGAACCCCTTACGACGAAAACAAATCAAGCCAATTTTAAATCCAGGACATTACCTGAACAATTTAAAAGCTTTTGAACATATCACGGACAAAACATTAGACAAAAAAGAGAGAAAAGCACATTTCCCCGCGGAAATTACTTTTCTCTCTTCTCTAGTAATTGCTTTTAAGTATAAGGTTGTTTACTGCATTTGTCAAATTTTTAGAAGCTGCTGGTATTCCCGGGGAAGGCCACCGCGTTGAAATAAACTGATTCTGACTCACCCTTTTCATGTCCTATCATGATAGAAAGGATCCTGGTTTTAAGTGTAGAATTATAATGCTGAACATCAATAACCTTAACTAATCAATAAATGTTAAATAGCAAACAGCAAGGAGCGAAGCAATAATGAGCGACCTAGACAACCAGTTAAAACAGTGCGGAAGACCAACCAGTGAAGAGGGTAAAAAGCTGGCCGAAAAAATGAATGAACATCACTACCCATTAACCAGTTGGGGTCTGGAGATGGTTCAGATTTCTAATAGCGACACTATCCTCGATATCGGCTGTGGGGGTGGCAGGACAATAGCCACGCTGGCTGAAAAAGCCCCCGACGGCAAAGTCTTCGGTATCGACCATTCTCCCG
>PXFD01000150.1 GCA_003564505.1 Syntrophomonadaceae bacterium | reverse complement strand
TCACAACAGTTTGCGGTACTGATGAAGATATTCAAAACCGCAGTGAGCAGGTGGATAAGCTTACAAAAGAGGGAGTTAAAGTCCTTCCCAGCAATGCAGATGCTGCAGCTCTTGTCGCGGCATTGTTATCAGACTGATCATAAGGGAGGTTTCGACCAATGGAAAACCTTTTTAACAGTGAACTCAAAGTAATAAACTTGGGCCTGGAAGGGTTTGCGGAAACCCTGAAAGAGCGGGGCACCCAGGTGATCCACGTACGCTGGCAGCCGCCGGCCATGGGTGACGATGACCTGCTGAGCCTTTTGGATAAATTAAAATAACTACGGAGGTGTTTTTCTAAATGAGTAAGATAGACCAGGCTAATCAAGAAGCTGTCAAGAAAATGATGATGTCAAGACCGGTATGGGTGGATATCGGAAGGGCAAAAGATGTTATTCCCGGGATGAAAGACAACTTGTTTCTTCATGCCGGACCGCCCATTACCTGGGACCGGATGAGCGGCCCCCTGAAAGGGGCAATCATCGGTGGTTTAATCTATGAAAGAAAAGCTGAAAATGCCGAAGAAGCTGAAAAAATTGCCGAATCAGGTGATATTGAATTTGCACCCTGCCATCATTACAATACAGTAGGACCGATGGCCGGGGTAACCACGCCTTCCCAGCTGGTATTTATCATAAAAGACGAAGAATGGGGCGGAAATACATTTTCCAATATGAATGAAGGGTACGGTAAAGTCCTGCGCTACGGAGCTTACGACGATGAAGTTTTGAATCGTTTGCGCTGGCTTGATGAAGTCTATGCACCCTGCCTGAAGGAAGCAGTTAAGCTTGCTAAAGGTGTTGATATGAAATCAATTATTGCCCAGGCCCTGCACATGGGCGACGATGCCCATAACCGGAACAGGGCAACAACTTCGCTATTTATCCGTACTATTGCTCCATTTATTGCCGAAACTGATTTTGGTAAAGAAAAAGAATACGATGCTCCGCGTCTTGATCTTTCAAACGTATCGGAATATTTTAAGAACACCAGGGCCTCTGTAGCTGCAGAAGTGCTTGCTTTTATGCACAGTAATGATTTGACCTCACTAAACGCTATTATGGCTGCCTGCAAGAGTATGGCCCTGGCAGCTCATGGTGTTGAAAACTCAACCATGGTAACAACCATGGCCCGCAATGGCACGGATTTCGGGATCAGGGTCAGCAGCACCGGAGATAAATGGTTTACTGCTCCGGCTAATGTACCCGACGGACTATTCTTTTCCGGCTTTAAATCTTCCGATGCCAATCGGGATATCGGAGATAGTGTTATTACAGAAACAGTCGGGGTTGGCGGTTTTGCCATGGCAGCCGCACCGGCAATAGTTAACTTTATTGGTGGATCACCTGCCGATGCATTTGATGCAACTAATGAAATGTATGAGATCACCGTTGCCGAAAATAATAATTTTAACATTCCTGCCATGGACTTCAAGGGAACACCTACCGGAATCGACGTTCGCAAGGTCGTAGAAAAGAATATCGTTCCGCGGATTAATACCGGCATCGCTCATAAGGAAGCCGGAATCGGCCAGGTCGGCGCAGGTATTGTTAAGCCGCCGATGGAAATGTTTGTTGATGCCCTGAAAGAACTGGCAAAATAACAGCAAGAATAGGGCATATTTATTTTTAAGATGGAGGTGAACCAGTAAGATGCTGTCATTTGATTACATTAAATGCACCGGTTTAAGCGAAGCAGTTGATATACTTGCCAAAGAAGAGCAGGCTTATCCCTATGCCGGTGGTACTGATTTAATGGTTGGAATGCGCGGGGGCAAATTCGCGCCAAAAAAACTGGTTGATGTAAAAGATTTGCCCGAACTTAATGTCTTTGAAGAAAGCGATCAGGGCATAATAATTGGCGCTGCCATTACCTTAAACCAGATTGCATGTGACGATTCAATTGTTAAGAACATTCCTATCCTGGCAGAAGGTAGTCACAGTGTGGGCGGTTATACCATTCGCAACAGGGCCACTCTTGCCGGTAATATTTGCAATGCTTCTCCTGCCGCAGATACTGCCGCACCGCTCTATACCCTGGAGGCGTTGATTAACATTGTCGGTCCTGACGGGAACAGGTCTTTGCCGGTGGAAGAATTTTTTACCGGGCCCGGTCAGACTGTACTAAAAAAGGGCGAGCTGGTCCAGTCAATTGTTATACCCAAGCCCTTTCCTGCAGGTAAAGGGGTTTACTCTAAAGCTTCACGTACCGGATCAGTAGACCTCTCTACAGTTGGAGTTGCGGTGCAAAACTGGGGTAAACATGTGAAAATTGCTGTAGGCGCAGTAGCCGCCACTCCTGTCAGGGCTTTTTCTGTTGAAAAAGCAATAAATGAAAAGGGCGAGAAAAGCTCTGCCGAGGCAGCAAAGCTTGTTCATAATGATATTGCTCCAATTACTGATATACGTGGCTCCCGTGAGTATCGTTATCACATGGTTGAGGTTCTGGTCCGCCGCGGCCTGGAACAGACAATGGGGGTGTGAAAATGAGTAATAAAATAACAATAAAATTTACAGTTAACGGAGATAGCGAGGAACGAGAAGCTGTTGTTGGGGAAACCCTGCTTAAGTTTATCAGGGACGAACTCAACCTGACCGGCACCAAGTCAGGCTGTGAGATCGGTGAATGTGGAGCCTGCACAGTACTGCTGGATGGCAAACCGGTTAACTCCTGCCTGGTTTTAGCAGTTGAGTTGGATGGAAAAGATCTCTTAACTATAGAAGGGTTATCTAAAAACGGTGAACTTGATCGCCTGCAGCAGGCTTTTATTGATCACGCTGCTTTCCAGTGTGGTTACTGCACACCAGGCATGATTATGGCTGCCAGATCCCTGCTTGAAAGAAACCCTAATCCCAATGACGAAGAGATTAACAAGGCTTTAAGCGGTAACCTATGCCGCTGTGGCGCCTACCAGGAAATCAGGGATGCTGTCAAAGATTCCGCTAAGAAGTAAGAAGGAAAGGAGGACAAGAAAATGTCAGACCTGAAAACAGTAGGAACTAATGTGCCGCGCAAGGATGCAATGGAAAAAGTAACCGGAGCGGCCGAGTTTATTGAAGACCGTTATATGGGGCCTATGCTTTTTGCTAAGATGAAAAAAAGCACCGTGGCTCACGGTCGTATATTAAACATTAAGACTGAAAAAGCAGAAAAGCATCCAGGTGTAAAAGCAGTTTTAACCGGTAAAGACTACCCTAACATGATTGGACTTTACCTGATTGATAGAACCTTTTTAGCTGTTGATAAGGTCCGTTTTTGGGGTGAACCCGTTGCTGTGGTTGCTGCTACATCTGAAAAAGCTGCTGCTGAGGCAGTTGATTTAATTGAAGTTGAATATGAAGAACTGCCCGGCGTTTTTGACCCCCGTGAAGGGATCAAGCCTGACGCACCTGTAATTCATGAAAATTTAGGTGATTATGAAATAGTGCCGATTTTTTACCCGAAGCCCGGCACTAACATTGCCAACCATTTTAAAATTCGTAAAGGGGATATTGAAAAGGGCTTTGATCAAGCTGACCATGTCCTTGAAAAGGAATACTACGTTCCACAAATGCAGCATGTGCCTATTGAAACCCATAAAGCTGCAGTTCAATGGAGCCCGGATGGAAAACTTACTGTCTGGAGCACTGCTCAGTCACCTAATGTAGTACGGCAGCTATTAGCAAAATCCCTTGACATTCCGATGCACAAAATACGGGTTATTTCCAGCTATATCGGAGGAGGTTTTGGCTGCAAGGCCGGAGCTTCTATCGAAGGTTTGCTGGTTCCGATTGCACAGAAATATCCCGGTCATATTATCCGCATTGTTTTTGACAGGGAAGAGGATATGCAGGGGACTTTTACCCGGCAGGCCCTGTTTTCAAAACTGAGAACTGGTTATACAAAAGATGGCAAAATAACTGCCCTGCAGTATGAAATGGTCTGGGACGGTGGGGCTTACACCGAATATGGAGTAAATATTGTTCGTGCTGCCGGTTACAGCTCCACAGGAGCGTATGAGATTCCCAACGTGAA
The DNA here is from genome assembly GCA_003564505.1 of Syntrophomonadaceae bacterium. Next base: position 5,758 of record PXFD01000150.1, on the reverse strand, counting down.
AACCGATTCTTACTGTGTTTATACCAATAACTCAATTGGTGGGCCAGTACGAGGTTTTGGAATGTGTGAAATGCAGTGGGGTATTGAACGTCAGATTGAAGAAATTGCAAAAGAGCTGGAAATGGATCCACTGGAAGTGCGCCTGAAAAACGGCATGAAGCCAGGATCAACTACAGCATCGGGACAGGTTGTTCATGATGTGGACTATGAAAAGTGCCTTAAAGTAGTAGCAGACAAGATCGGCTGGGGCAAAAAGGAAAATGGAAAAGAAGGCAAACTGCGTGGCAAGGGCATTGCCGGACTGGTCAAGTGTCCTGCTCAGCCGAGCAACGCTGCGTCTTCAGCAATAATTCGCATCAACGAAGACGGTACTGCACACGTAATGATTGGGGCCACCGATATGGGACAGGGCATGCTGACAGCAATCAGCCAGATTGCCTCGGAAGCCCTGCATATCCCTGTCGACAAAATCGACATAAAGGTGCCGGATACTGATTTTACGCCCTATGAATGGCAAAGCGTTGGCAGTAGGATAACCTATACCTGCGGAACCTCTGTCAAGCGGGCTGCAGAAGATGCCCTGGGCCAAATTTACCTTATAGCTGCAGATTTACTCGAAGTGCCTCAGGAAGATTTGAGCTATGACGGTAAAAAAGTTTATTCAACCAAAGACCCCGATATTAAAGCAACAATCAGGGAAATAGCAGATAGCTGCAAGAAATGCACGGGCGAAGGAATTGCCGGCCCGATCATTGGCCGGGGTTCATTCGTTCCCACTAACATGACCAACCTCGATCCGGAAACCGGCCAGGGTAATCCAGGCCTGTTCTACTGCTTTGGAGCAACCGGAGTAGAGGTGGAAGTTGATCCGGAAACAGGAGTAGTTGAAATCCTGCAGCTGGCCAGCTCCATTGATGCCGGCAAAGCCGTTAATCCACAGCTGGCCACGGCACAGCTGCACGGCGGAACAATTATGGGTCTTTCCACAGCGCTATACGAAGAAGTTCGTTTTGACAAAGGTATAATGCTAAACCGAAACTTTACAGATTATAAAATAGCAACATTTGATAACGTTCCGCATATAGACAGTTTTATCATAGAAACTCCTGAAACAAACGGACCATATGGTGCCCGCGGTATCGGTGAGCAACCTATGATTGGCGTGGCTCCGGCAATTGCCAATGCTGTAAGTGATGCGCTCGGAGTTGAATTTAACTCCTTCCCGCTGACACCTGAAAAAGTTTGGCGAGCATTAAAAGATAAAAAATAAGTTTTGAGCCGATCATCTATTACACCAGGACCCTGCTTATAATATTAAAAATGATCGGTTCAATCCACCCCCATTCACCCTTTATACGGTGGATGGGGGTGTGAATTATTAAGGGAGCTGGTTTGACATGATACCCCGCAAGGTCATAATCAGGGGAGCAGGCGACCTGGCCACCGGTGTGGCCCACCGTCTGTGGAATTCCGGGTTTTCTGTTGTGATGCTGGAACTTCCCAATCCGCTGGTAGTGCGCAGGACAGTTTCATTTGCCTCTGCTGTATATGAAAACAGTATAACCGTGGAAAATGTTACGGCAAAATTATGTCCACAAACCGATCAAGTAGATCATTATATTAACCAAAACACAATACCTGTTATAGTTGACCCTGCTGGTTCAATACTTAAAAAAGAAAAACCACATATATTGATCGATGCGATAATGGCAAAAAACAACTTATTGACCGCTATTAAACAGGCTGAGCTTGTTATAGGGCTCGGCCCTGGATTTAATGCCGGCCAGGATGTACATGCAGTGGTCGAAACAGAACGCGGTCATAACTTAGGAAAAGTAATATACAGTGGTAAGGCAGCAGCAGATACTGGAAAACCCGGAGTAATAGGCGGTTACAGCAGCGAACGCTTGCTGCGAGCGCCACACAGTGGTTGTTTTGAACCAAAAAAAGATATCGGCGATATTGTTATAGCAGGCGATACTGTTGCCCTGGTTGGCTCGACAGAAATCAAGACGGTCATTAAAGGCATGGTTCGCGGCATGCTGCATGCCAACATCAAGGTAGAAAGCGGAACAAAAGTTGGCGATATCGATCCTCGAGGTAATGAGGTTGACTTCAGAGCTATTTCCGACAAGGCACGTGCTGTTGGGGGAGGAGTGTTGGAGGCTATCCTACACCGGTATTTTAAGTAATTTTAATACGTCCCAGCGGAAGATTTGTATAATATACCCGGGTAAAGAATAATTTTTTAGCTACTTCTTAATGGGACTGCTGGCTGTGTTGTTAGTCTATATGTTATAATTATAATTAAGTAATGAATGAGCACTTTTTATATTGGAGGTTTATCAAATGACACAGGCCAATAAAATATATGACTACAATGCCCTTGAATATTTATTCTGTTATAAATGCGGCAAAATAAAAGAGCTCGAAGAACTTGAAGTAAATGATAATAGGATTAAATGCCTTAAGTGCGGCAACACCAGGCTTGCCGAGCCTGGTTGGGTTGCATGCCCATATAATAAAATGACGGCCGTTAAGTGCCCAATGGGTGGGAAGGGTATCGTTAACACCGGTGATGGCTTAGAGTGCCTTGATCGCTGTTTTTTCAGGGCTAAAATTGATTAGGGGTTCTTTATGAGACAGTTAAAATTCGCATCTATCCTTGAGCTTGCAGTAAATCCTCCCAGCGTTGTCTCTTTTATTGGTAGCGGTGGGAAAAGTACTATTATTTCCAAGCTGGCCTCTGAATTATCTTCAGCTGGCCAAAAAGTTGTCATTACCACTACTACAAAATTTTACCCCTTCCCTGAATTGACTCACTTTACAGTAAATAACGAGTTGAATATTATATCAAAGCTGAAAAATCACTTCAAGAACAATAACCTGGCAGTTTTAGGCAGTCGATTCAATGCAGAAAACAAGATTGAAGGAGTCAGTACAGATGAAATTTTTAATTTAAAAAATAATCTTCCTGTCACAATCCTGGTCGAAGCCGACGGCTCCAGGGGGCTGCCTGTAAAAGGTTATAACCCTGATGAACCTGTTATACCAGAATGCACGGAACTGGTATTAGCCCTGGCAGGTGCCGATGCTATTGGAAAGCCCCTTACACAACAAATTGCGCATCGCCCGCAGCAACTTTCAAAGGCAATTAATGTTGAAATAGGTTCACTATTAACAGAAGAAAAGCTTGCGCTTATATTTAATAACATGCTTGAATTAGCTTTAAATCAGGCTCCTCATTCCGAAACATTTTGTATCCTTAACAAACTTGATTTACTCCAACAGGAATTGTCAGGATTATTGAGCTTAACAAAAGCTTTATCAGAACAACCAATTCGACCGCGCTACTTCCTGGGAACAGAAGCAAAATCAGTGGAATCGATTAAAGCAATCATCAGGTTAGATTCTGAAAAACCGGCACCGGCTGTAACAGCTGTTGTTCTGGCGGCCGGGTCTGCCAGTAGAATGGGAAAAGATAAACTTAGCCTGCCCTTTGATCAACATACTATTCTGGAAAGAACCTTAACTAATGTAAAAAATGCCGGATTTGATGAAATAATTGTTGTGGTTAAACCCGGCAGCGACTGGATTGAGAAATTAAGCAATACAGACTATATCCTTGTTGAAAACCATGAACATGCCGATGGCCAGTCCACTTCTTTAAAAGCGGGATTAATGGCTGTGAACAGCTCGATTCAGGGAGTGATGTTCGTCCTGGGCGATCAACCCGAGGTGACACCGTATCTTTACGAAAAATTAATCGATCAATACAAGACCTCTTTAAAACTCATTACGGCACCTCTCTATCAAGGCCAGCGCGGCAATCCCACAATTTTTGATCGTCGTACCTGGCAGGCGCTATTAAGTCTGGAAGGTGATAAAGGAGGTAGATTTCTTTTTAAGCAGATAGAAGAATACCAGGTTGATTATGTCGAAACTGAAGACAGTTCTATCCTTGCAGACATCGACACCCTGGATGATTACCATAAATTATTACAACGTGAAAAATACTGACAAATCGAGTTATCCGGTGTAAACTGCGATACCAACGACATCAGTGCAAATAATGATCTATTAAAATATATTTGCAGGAACAGGACAACAAAAAAAGAATATATTACAGCGGCAGCAAAAAGATATACCATACTAAGAATGAGGGAGTAAATATGTCCGATATTAAAAAAATGAAAGAACGCCACAAAGTATTAGCTGAGTCGGCATTTGAAATTGCCACCCTGAACAAAGGGTATGCCGATCGAGTATTAAGAATTGATCTTGATAAGAATGAAATTACCACCTCAGAGGTAACCCAGCAGATGAAAGATCTCTGGATTGGCGGTAAAGGCTTCGATCTCTGGCTGACCCTGCCGGAAATAGACAGGGATACTAAGTGGGACAGCAACAACAACCCGATCTGCTTTTCCTCAGGACCACTAGGTGGAACAACCTCATTTCCCGGCTCAGGGAAAACCTTGATTACCACGATTTCACCGATGACCAACCTGATCATAGACAGCAACGTAGGCGGATACTTCGGTCCATATTTAAAGTTTGCAGGGTTTGACGCCCTCACAGTTGTCGGTAAGGCAAAAGAAGATTCAATTATATTCATTGACGCTGTTGAAGGCAAAATCACTATTGAAACTGCACCCGAGGAAAAGGTGGATTCTCACCTGGCTGCCGAAGAGTTGACAGAAATGTATGCAGAAAGCGATATGGATAAAAAAAATATTTCAGTTGTTTCTGCTGGCAGGGCTGCTGAGCACACCAGGATAGGTGTCTTGAATTTTTCTTTCTGGGATTGGCGCCGCAATGCTGTCCGCCTGAAACAAGCCGGCAGAGGTGGAGTAGGCACAGTATTCCGCAATAAAAACCTTAAAGCTATAGTCATTAAGAACCGCAACTACACCCCATCTTGGCGGATTGAAGAAAATAAAGTGGCCAGCTATGTAACTCCGAAGAAGATTTCTATCCAGAAAGACACCGGAGATATTAATGAAATTAAGGCCATTATTCAAAAGTGGAGAGGCGACCCCGAGTATGTAATTGAAATGATGCAGGATATCCAGGATCGCTTCAAACATATTTCAAAAACGGCCATAGATCTGCTTTCAGAACATACCGGTACTCCAAAAGCTACCGTTTACCATATTGCAACTTTCTACAAGTCTTTTAGCCTTGAGCCAAAGGGAGAGACCCTGATCCAGGTTTGTCTTGGTACTGCCTGTCACGTAAAGGGAGCTCAGAATGTGCTGACCTCTTTTGAAAGGGCCCTGGGCATAAAAGACGGTGGAACAACTACAGACCAAAAATACAGCCTCGAAGGAGTCCGTTGTTTAGGTGCCTGCAGTATTGCCCCGGTTATTAAAATTGGTGATGAAGTTGTTGGCAATGTCCAGGCCAAGGATGTAGAGAAAATCCTTAAGAACTACAAGGCTGAAAGCACCGAGCAAGATGAAGTTGAGTATGCCACTGCTTCAGACCTTGATAGAATTGATAGCAGCACCCTTGAAGAAATTAAAACCAGGGAAATGGAAAATATCGCCAGTTACAAGGGTGCCCTGATGGTTTGTACAGGTACCGGCTGTGTTTCGGCTAAAGGTTTGAATATACACGATTCCCTAAAAAAAGAGTTAAGAGAACGCGGCCTGGATAGTGATTACCTGGTCGTGAAAACCGGCTGTAACGGTTTTTGTGCTGTCGGTCCGATTGTAGTTGTTCAACCCCAGGGTGTTTTCTATCAAAAAGTAGG
>PXFD01000161.1 GCA_003564505.1 Syntrophomonadaceae bacterium | reverse complement strand
TTCCGGTAAGATCCTGTAGCTTAAAAGGCCCCAGGGGATGTCCAAGAGCATTAACTACAGCATTGTCTATATCCTCAGCTGAAGCCACACCCTGATCTAACAGGTAAAGAGCTTCATTATTTATAGCAGAGAGGATCCTGTTAACCAAAAAACCATATATTTCCTTTTGCAGTTTTACAGGTTCTTTATTAAGTCGGCGTGATAGCTCCATAGTAAGTTTTACAGTTTCTTCCGAGGTATGCGGACCCTGGACCACTTCCACACACTTCATAACCAGCGCTGGGTTAAAGAAATGCATGTTGCACACTTTCTCCGGCCGACTGGTAACACCGGCAACTATAGAACTAACAATAAAGGAACTGTTAGTAGCCAGTATTGCATGAGGTGGAGAAATCTGATCTAATTCCCTAAAAATATCCCTTTTGAGTTCAAGTTTTTCCGTAGCAGCTTCTATAACAAAATCGGCATCACCAAGAGCTTCTTCCATATTGGTATTAAATTCAAGGTTATCCCAGGCCTGTTTAGCTTGCTCTTCAGTTAGTTTACCTTTGGCCACACGGCCTGGTAAATATTTTTCGGCAAATTCTCTGGCTTTCTGCAGCTGCTTTTCGTTTATATCTAAACAGCCAACCTTGTATCCTCTAATTGCAGCCAGCACTGCAATCTGGTGACCCATATTCCCTGCTCCTACAATACCAATCTTTTGAATATCATCGATTATCATGTGTAAACCCACCTTCTATACTTAATTTCTTACCTTAATTCCATGTGAAATCAAATATTCCTTTTTTTCTGAATTTTTATGAGGATTTCAGGCAATTTTTCCTATTGTTTGCCATTTTAGTTACCAACTCTCTGCTTTTAATAGACCTTTAATTATTACAGCCTGAATCCCCGTTCCATACCCAGGCATTGCCAACCAGCTGGTATTCAAAAAGCTTAGCTCTGTTTTATGTTGTAGCCTCCTTAAAAAATAACCACACACAAATGCGTTTATTCGTCTTATCTGATAATAGACCCTATTAGTTGCCTGCTTTTTATCCCACTTATTATCGCAATCTGTACAGTAAAAACCAGGGGCCCCTACTTCTCTCAGCATCCACCCAGCTTGACTTTGCTTCCCTCAAATTTCAATCTCATTTCGGGACCAAGAGGCCGGAGGTTCAAATCCTCTCGCTTCGACCATAAAAAAAGGCTCTCAGGGACATGATGTTCTTGAGAGCCCTTTTTACATTGATATTTCAACCTTAAATATCTTCCACCCTTTCAACCAGTTCAATTTCTACATTGTTAGTGTCAGCAGGATCGATAAAAATAACCCGGGAGCCTGCACCACCTGGCTTGGGCTCATCCTGCTGCAGTTTTATACCTATTTCCCTTAAATGCCTCACCGCTTCATCAATATCATCTACCCGGTAGGCAATATGATGCACGGACTCTCCCTTTTCTTTAAGGAAAAGACCAAATCTACTGTTCTTTTCTGTAGGCTCAATAAATTCAACCAGAACTTCCCCTACCGGGATGAAACAAATTTTCACTTTAAATTCTTCATTTGTCTCAACATGTTTATTCTTCAGGTTAAAAGCTTGCTCATACTTTTGCATGGCATCTTCCATGTCATGCACGATAATGCCGATGTGATCTATTTTGGTAATCATAAAATCAAACATGATCGAAAGATCTCCCTTCTATTGGTTTTCCCTAAGAAAACGCAGATCTGTACTGTTCACTTCTGGTATAAACCACTTCCTGGCAATAGTAAATGTTTCATCCTGCTTCTGAAAATTTACATACCAATCAGGAAAATCATAAGGAAGATGCCAGTTTTTCCACCAGATGTTTGGGGATGAAATAACTCGCCATAAGTATTAAAAACGCAGCAGCTATCGCCCCACCCGAGCTGAGCTGAATGGCCCTGCTCATTCCAAACAACTCTGCCAGAGAGCCGGTCAGGTAAGGGCCAAGGCTGTACACAGCGGTATAAGCCATACTAAAAAAGCCAAAACCGGCGCCCTGGTAACGGGGTGGCATGTTGCGCATAACATATGAATTAATCAGAGTGTTCGTATTTAAACAGGCCGCGCCCAGCAGGGCCAGAATTATCAGCAATAACCAGTGATTATTAGTCAGGGTCATGCTAACAAAGAGAAAAACACTAACCATAAGATTGGAAAATAAAACAGGATTGTTACCGAATCGATCAGCCAGAAGTCCGGTAAATATTTTGGCAGCAAGGCCGGCCACTGCAACAATGATAAACATTCGGTTGGCCAGATCATAGCTATAGCCTCTTTCTTCGACCAGGAATGTAGGAATGAATGAATTAATACCGGTCCAGGAAAGGGCCCCGAAACCACCACCCAGCGTACTCCAGATAATAAAGCGCCTGATCATGGGATCGCGAAAAATAACCGCAGAAGAAGCTGCTTCTTTAAGCAGGTCCTTTACTGTTCCCCCTTTACTGCCTTCAAGCCAGGGAGGCTTTTCGCTTTTTCCATCTGTTATGCCGTTTTGCCGGACATACTCTATCTCATAATTGACCGAATTCTTCCTTCTGCGGAAAAAGGCAAATGTAACTGCCGCCAAAAGTAGTCCCGAAACAATAAAAAGCAGCTGCCAGTTTAAATATAAAACAAATATGGTTACCAGGGCCGGAGATGTAATGCCGGCTATAATGCCAAATGACTCAAAGGCAGCCGTGGCAGTAGCGGCTCTCTTCCGTGAGCCGATGATAACGGCCAGGGTATATCCGGCAGTTACGTATATGCCGCTGCTTACACCCAGAATAAAGGTCATTAAGGCCATTACCGGGTAAGTGGGCGAAAGTGCCACGCCTAGAAAAGAAAGGGCCATGGCGGCGCTGCCCAGTAATACAGTTTTGGTGCAGCCCATATAATCGGCCATAATTCCCGAGGGGAAACGGGCCAGGGCATAACCAAAAAAAACCAGGGTGACCAGTAAACCGGCCTGAGCATTATCGATCAAAAAAGCTTCCCGCAGCGGCAGCAGTAAAGGAGGAAACAAATTCTTCGTCAGGGCTTGAAATAAAAAGATAACCGCATTAAATATAAAAACCTGGCCCGTCAAAAGACCGGCCAGGCCTGTCCGGCGAGTTTGAATATTGTTAGGTTGAATCATCGGTTAAAACAATGCCACCTTTTATTTTTGCATGAATGGCAGGTCGCCTTTACGGGCTGTGATCCAGCCCAGGCAAAAGATTATCGCCGCGGCTACGAACCAGGCTACTACTGTTATAATCGGGATTTCCGAGCCGTGGCGGGCGCCTATCCCGATAATAGCCCAGACAAATACTGCAGCAAAAATGTAATCCTGGCGCAGATAGAAAACGGCCAGGGCAACCAGGGCGGCAATTAAAATCATTAAAACTGTGAAGAAGACTCCACCTGTCCCGGTTCCCAACCAGCCGATGCTGTAAAGCCAAACATTAATATTGACAATTGTCGCTGCAGAAAGCCAGCCCAGGTAGAGGCTGAAAGGAAATCTGACCAGGAAACGGTCATAAATGCTTCGGTCTGCAGTAACCGCTCCAAGGCGGACATAGATAAATATTAGTGTGGCCAGGAACAGCATGATCACAATCAGTGACCACCCGATATTTTGGTAGTGCCATAAAATAATCCACAGCACGTTAAAAATGCAGCTGACTGCAAAAAGAATCCCAACTGCTTTGACTGCCGGGTTTTCCCTGAACTGAGGCAGGGCCTGGTAAACAACAAATGCAGTCAGGGCCAGGTAAATAAGACCCCAGATGGCAAACACGTATGGTGCCGGGGTGATGAGCACTGGATTCATAGCTGAGAGCTCTTCCTGGGTTAAGTTGTTCAACGGCAATGCATTTGATAAAAAGTTAACCAGTAAAACTACAAATAACGCCCCTATGTTAATATATGCCCTGATGTCGCTTCTAATCATAGAAAACACTCCTTTTTTATACCAATTAAGTATTCGGCTAATACTCCTATCTTCACTTGACTATAACTGATCAGATTGTAACGGGGGCACCGGAAAAGCGCATCGTCGCGAAATAATCATCTATCGTTTCGGCCCTGCGGATCAGCTCCACAGCGCCATCAGTTTTCAGCAGCAGTTCTGCTGAACGCAGCTTGCCGTTATAATTGAAACCCATGGCGTAACCATGTGCACCGGCATCGTGCATGACAAGCAGATCGGACGGTTCAATAAAAGGAAGGTTGCGATTTATAGCAAACTTGTCATTGTTCTCACAAAGAGAGCCTGTTACATCATAGGTGTGATCCTGTGGCAGATCATCCTTCCCGGGAACAGTAATGTGATGGTAAGCTCCATATATACCGGGACGCATTAGATTAGCCATGCATGCATCCAAACCAACGTAGTTCTTGTATTTTTCAGTAACATGGCGGACCCGGCTGACAAGGTAGCCGTAAGGACCGGTTACCAGGCGGCCGCACTCAAAGACCACCTTCAGAGGATCAAGCCCGGCTGGAACGATTATTTTATTATACAGTTTCAGCATTTCGTCTGAAATGTACTGCAGATCGACGGCCTCTTCTTCGGGGCGGTAGGGGATACCGATCCCTCCACCCATATTGACCAGCTCAAGCTTGATACCGCATTCCTCTTTTAATTTTACAGCCAGCTCAAAGAGCATCCGGGCTGTTTCAACAAAATAGCTGTTTTCCAGCTCATTTGAAGCAACCATGGTATGCAGGCCAAACCTTTTAACGCCTTTCTCCTGCATGGTTCTGTATGCTTCAACAACCTGGTCGCCGGTTACTCCATATTTAGCTTCTTTTGGCTGACCGATAATAACATTGCCGGTACGGGCATCACCAGGGTTATAGCGAAATGAAATCAGTTCAGGGATACCGGCACTTTTTTCCAGGGTTTCAATGTGCTCGATATCGTCAAGATTAATTACCGCACCGAGGCGGGCTGCCTCAGCAAACTCTTCAGCAGGAGTATCATTCGAGGTAAAAACGATTTCCTCGCCCCGGAAACCCACTTTTTCCGAAAGAAGCAGTTCGGGCAGGGAGGAACAGTCAACTCCCATTCCTTCTTCTTTTACTATTTTTAAGATAGCAGGATTAGGGCAGGCTTTAACGGCAAAATGATTCTTAAAACCGTTGACCCAGGTAAAAGCATCGTAAAATGCCCGGGCATTATCCCGGATTGCTTTTTCATCATAGAGGATAAACGGGGTAGGGTGCTTTTCTGCTATTTTTTCCAGCTGCTCCCGGTCAAGGGGAAATATTTTTTCATTCATCAGTTTCTGCCTCCATTGTCTGCTGCTGTCTGTTTTTCTGCCATGGATAAGTTAAAGCTTAAGATTGCTGCGAATACTTTCTACTGCTTCTTCGATATTATCACGGTGCCCAAAAGCACTCAGACGAAAATAACCTTCTCCGGAAGGACCAAATCCTGAACCGGGAGTGCCCACTACACCGGCCTCATGTAACAGTTTATCAAAAAACTGCCAGGATGTTAAACCGCCCGGGGCCTTCAGCCATAGATAAGGCCCGTTTGTTCCACCATAGACGGTTAAGCCCAGTTCCTGCAGGCTATCCCTGATAATGCCGGCATTTTCCATGTAGTAGGCAATTACGGTCTTGCATTCTTTCAAGCCTTCTTCGGAGAGCACTGCCATTCCGCCGCGCTGTGCTAAATTGGAAGCACCGTTGAAGAAAGTAGTCTGCCTGCGCAACCAGCAGCGCTGCAATTCACCGGGCTCACTATCTTCACAGATCAGGGTCTGAGGGACTATAGACCAGCCCAGGCGAACGCCGGTAAACCCGGCAAATTTAGAAAAGCTGTTAATTTCTATGGCACACTCCTTCGCCCCTTCAATTTCATATATGGAACGGGGCAAATCAGGGTTGGAGATAAATTCGGCATAAGCGGCATCAAAAATTATAACCGCTTTATTATCCCGGGCATAATCAACAAACTTTTTTAATTCTTCCTGGCTGGCCACAGCCCCGGTCGGGTTATTCGGACTACAGAGGTAAAGCAGGTCCACTTTTTGGTCGGGTGGCTCAGGAATAAAGCCGTTTTCACTGTTACAAACCATGTAAATAAAACCGGCGTAGTTTCCGCGTTCACTGTCGAAGCGGCCGGAGCGGCCGGCAATAACATTAGAGTCAACATAAACCGGGTAAGCCGGATCCTGGAAGGCTACCAGGTTATCCGTGCTAAAAATTGACTGGATATTACTCGAATCGGGCTTGGCACCGTCGCTAATAAATATTTCATCTATGTCCAGCGCAACTTCTCTTTTACCATAGTAATCAGCCAGGGCAGCACGCAAATCATCATCACCCTGCTCATCACCATAACCTGTATAGGTTTCTACAGCTGAAAGATTATCTACAGCACTGTATAAACCATCAATTACTGTTGGGGGAAGCGGTTCGGTTGTATTGCCTATACCCAGCCGGTGTACTTTCAAGTCTGGGTTTTCCTTTTGAAACTCTTTGATCCTGCGTCCGATTTCCGGAAATAGATACCCGGCGCTCAACTTGCGGTAATCAGTATTTATTTTAGCCATCTATAAACTCCTTATTAAAAATTTTCTGCTTTAAATCTGGCCTTCCGGTATATCAAGATCGGCCATGGCCTGCCTGATAGTCTCATAGTGCTCTTTTCGTGAGAAGGTACACATGGGCAGGCGGAAAGATTCACGGCACCATTTCTTCATTGCCATTGCTGTTTTAATGGGAATGGGGTTGGTCTCTAAAAAACAGGCTTCAAAGAAAGGCATCAACTTTTGTTCAAGCTCCCTGGCCTGCTCAATATCCCCGCCAATGGCTAATTGAACCATCTCTTTCATCTGGCGGGGTATCAGGTTGGCTGCCACGGAAACAACGCCATTGCCGCCTGCTTCAATTAAATCCACCGTCATATTATCATCACCGCAGAGAACTACAAACTCATCGTGGCGCTTGTTGATTAAATTTTTCATCTGTTCCAGGCTGCCTGAGGCTTCTTTCACTCCAACAATATTGCTGTGTTCACTCATTAGGCGATGCAGGGTTTCATTTTCCAGGTTGACCCCACAGCGGCCTTGGATGTTATAAGGAATACAGGGAATTGATACGGCTTCGGCGATCGCTTTAAAATGCAGGTAGAGTCCTTTCTGGGTAGGTTTAACGTAATAGGGGTTGACCAGTAACACGGCATCAACTCCTGCCTGCTCCGCATGCTGGGATAGCTGAATTGCCTCCGAAGTAGCATTACTGCCTGTTCCGGCAATTACGGGCACCCTGCCGTCTGCATATTCTACAGTCAGGGCAATGACCCGGTCGTGCTCATCATGGGTAAGGGTAGAGCTCTCCCCTGTCGTTCCACAGGGAACAAGCCCGTCAATACCTGACTCAATCTGGTATTCAACCAGCCGTTTGAATGAACCGATATCAACCGACCTGGTTGATGTAAAAGGGGTAATTAGTGCTGTATGAACACCTCTGAATATATTATCGATCATCAACACCTCCTATTATTGACTGCATCATATCACTTATATTATATAGCCCCTGCCTACCGCAAATCCATTCTGCCGCAAGAAGCGCTCCTTCCGCAAAACCTTCCCGGTTCCTGGCCCTGTGTTCCAGGGTGATAGTATCTATTTCACTATCAAATAAAACCTGGTGGGTGCCGGGAATTGAACCGGCCCTGGTAGAAGATACATTCAATTCATCACCTTCTATTTTATTATCTGCCAGGTTATTTGTAATTTTACTTTTCCCTTCAAGTGCCTTTAAAAGTATTTCTCCAAGCATTTCCGCTGTCCCGGAAGGGCTGTCGGCTTTATGCCTGTGATGCCATTCGTGAATGGCTGCATCGTACTGCCCGAATCGGTTGATCATTTCGGCAGCATCCTCAACAATCCGAAAAAACAGGTTGACCCCGAGGGAAAAGTTGCCTGACCAGATCAGGCCAATTCCTGATTTTTCAACAACCTCCGCTACATGGCCCATCTGATCATACCATCCAGTTGTGCCGATTACAGCTGGGATTTTTAATGCCCCGTAGCGCTCTATATTCTTTATGACTGCATCCGGATGGGGAAAATCTATTATAACATCTACGGGCGCCGGTATGGAAGCATTTTGCCCTGAAGTTACAGCCGGATCTTCGCTGCTCGGGTCTATTATCACAGGAACTTCATAGCCCCTATCCAGCGCTTTCCGGTGGACTAATTTACCCATTCTGCCAAATCCGGCAATTCCTATTCGCAAGTAAATCATCTCCTATCCTGTACAAGCTTAGAATAATGTATTCTCCAGGTTGTACATTCTTCCTTCATCGTCAATTAATTAAGGTGTTAAAGGTAACTTACTTGACTTGTATTGAAAAGTATAGCTATAATGGCCGCAGTTATTACTGGCGGTGATAAAAATGAACCCGGAAAAACCTGAAAAAAACATACCGGAATTAAAAGATTCAGCTAATGAAGCTAAGCGACAGCAATCCCTTAAAGAACGTTGTGAGCAATACAAAAATAGCCTTAAAAACAAAAACCCACAAGAAGTTGCCCGCCAGGCTGCTGTTAGTTTAATACGTGAAAAAGGCGACAGTATTTCTCTATACGGAGCTCATTTTAACAAGGAATACAAAATCAGCTGGCCCGAACTTACTATTGCAGACAGCAGTGGAGAGAAAGCATCCCTGGAGACTGAAGCGCTCTGGCTGCACTACCTCGAACGGGCCGATGGTCACTCTTTATCCGGCCGCTGGGTGAACTTAAGTGAAATCGGCGGTTTGTTTTACCAGCAGGCTTTCCAGGGATACTCCGGAGATATGCTGGCCGAGTTCTGGGGCACCAATCTGGAGGCCCTGGAAAAAGCATGCCTTGCCAGCGGCGGTTGGAGAGTGCCAAATCTTGCAGACCTTGCTTTCGAGTGGCGTGTACTACCCCGCCTGCCAATCTGTCTTTGTTATCGTCTGCCAACAGGAACAAAAGAGGCCTGGGCTACCATATTATTCGATGCTGCTTCCAGCCACTACGTCGCTGCAGATGTCGCCGCTATTGTAGGCAAAAAACTGGCAGACAGGCTGGTTAAAATACCTGGTGAGGAATAAACAGAAAGTGTCAACCTATAATAACTTGAATAAACAAGATACGAGTCCTAATGCAGTTGACTGGTTAAAATGGTTCTTGTTTTTTGGTTCGGTTTTCTTTTTCATGGCTAATTTATTTGCAGCAATGTCTATTTACCCTGCATACAGCCTGTCCATAGGGAGCAGCCCCTTTCAGGCCGGCCTGCAAAATACTTTATTCAGTTTAACAGCAGTCCTGATCCGCTTTTACCTCGGACCGATAATGGATCGAAAGGGCGCTAAACCGCTGATGCTCCTCGGGGCCTTTGCCTTTACAACCGCTCCACTTCTGCTTCTGCTTAACCCATCGTACGGCATGCTGGTAACCTCACGAATTTACCAGTCAATCGGTCTTGCCGTATATCTGCCCGGCATGTATGCTTTGACCGCCCAGATGGCCCCGCCAGAGAAAATCGGCACTTACCTTGGAGCTCTGAGGGTTTTTTTCAACCTGGGCCTTTTCGCCGGCCCGGCAGCTTCACTTTTATTGCTTGACCACACTGAGTATCCAAGCTGGTTTTTACTCTGCAGCGTTACCAGCCTGCTCGCCTTGCTGCTGCTGGCAAATGTAAAAACACCTCCTGCAATTTTTGTATCAAAAAAGGCAGCCAGTTCACTAACCAGCTACCTTAAAGCTTTATCAGTTAAGCAAGTATATCCCATATTAGGCGGAATAGCTATTTTTTCTTTTACCTACAGCGCCGCTGTTTCTTT
>PXFD01000175.1 GCA_003564505.1 Syntrophomonadaceae bacterium | reverse complement strand
CTTTTACTTTATTCTCAGTACTCACCGACTCACCTCCTCTCTCCATTTTTAAAGACTAACACAAATGTGACGGGATGTCACAACTTTTATTTCACATCGCTAAGCTGCCATCAACAGAAATTACCTGACCAGTTACATAATCAGCAGATGAAGCAAGGAACAATATTACTTCAGCAACATCTTCGGGCTTGCCCAGCCGGCCCAGGGCAATACGCGACAAGACCTGCTCTTTCATTTCTTCTGATAGAATTTCGGTCATCTCGGTTTCAATAAATCCGGGAGCAACAGCATTTACAGTAATATTCCTGGATCCCAATTCCTTGGCCAGGGTTCGGGTAAACGCAATAACTCCGCCTTTTGCTGCTGCATAATTAGCCTGCCCACTGTTGCCGTGAATTCCTGCTACCGAAGCTATGTTAATAATTCTGCCCCCGCTTTTTTGCTTCAGCATAGGCTTCATGGCAACCCGGCAGCAGTTGTAAACACCGTTTAGGTTAGTATCGATGACAGACTGCCATTCTTCAGGTTTCATTCTTACCAGCAGGTTATCACGGGTAATGCCGGCATTATTTACAAGTATATCAATTCTCTTAAAATGGTCAATAGTTGCCTTTATTAAAGCTTCGCACTGATTCTGATCGGCCACGTTGGCCTGATATATCATTGCTGACCCACCGGTTTCTTTTATTTCATTTTCAACTTCTTCAGCAGCAGCCTGGTTGCTGCTGTAATTAATAACTACTGAAGCTCCTGCCCGGGCCAGGTAAAGGGCCGTTACCCGACCGATACCTCTTGATGCTCCGGTCACTATTGCACTTTTACCTGTTAAATCCATGGAAACCACCCTTCTACTATACTTAAAACATTAATTCAATATTTGATCGACATCTCCTATATTTTCTACCGCGTGAGTTTTATATTCCGGGGCAATTCTTTTCATCAACCTGCTTAAAGAATTGCCGGGTCCGAGACCAACGAAAGTATCAACTCCCAACTCAATCAAAGTGCGAATTGACTGCTCCCATAAAATAGGGTTACTGACCTGGTTTACAAGGTTATTTTTAATGCGGACGGGTTCAGGCTCTACCCGGGCAGATATGTTGAATACAACTGGCACTAAAGGCTTATTAAACTTTATTTGCTCCAATTGATCAGACAGCCTTGCTTCTACAGGTTCGAGCAAAGCACAGTGAAACGGCGCACTTACTTTTAGTTCTGTAACCTTTTTAGCTCCCGCTTGACTGGCTAATTTTGCAGCAAATTGCACCGCCTTCTTATTACCGGATATAACAACCTGACCCGGGCAATTGTAGTTGGCCGGGGATACCAGTCCTTCAGATGAAGCCTCCCTGCATATTTCTTCAACTTTTTCATGATCTAAGCCCATTATTGCTGTCATCAAGCCTTCACCGGCGGACACTGCTTCCTGCATGAAAATGCCCCTTTTTTGGACAAGGGGCAAAGCGTCCTTAAAAGAGAGAGCTCCGGCCGCTACAAGGGCACTATACTCTCCAAGGCTGAGCCCGGCCATTCCTTCAGGCTTTAAAGCAAAGTGTTTTTCTAAAACCTGGTAGATTGCAACACTAACTGTTAATATTGCCGGCTGGGTATTCTCTGTCATCTGCAAGCTGCTTTCCGGACCTTCAAATATCATATCTAAAAAGTTTGAACCGAGAACAGATTCAGCTTGTTCAAAGACAGCTTTAGCTTCCGAATAATGCTGATAAAAATCGCGGCCCATTCCGACAAATTGTGCCCCCTGTCCGGGGAAAAGAAACGCAGTCTTCATGTTAATCACACCCACTAACCTTAAAAGCTATTATTAGTTAAATATATATTATAACGTTTCTATCGTTCCTGGTTTTTTATACTGAATACTTAATTTAGAGTCCCGAATCCTGCTTAATTATTACCACTTCATCAACAGCCCGCCCCAGGTTAGACCGGCGCCGAATGCCACCATGGCCACCAGGTTGTTATTTTCGAGCCGCCCTGCAATCAGCTCTTCATGTATAGCTATAGGAATTGTCGCTGAAGAAGTATTACCAAATCGATCGATGTTGACAGGAACTTTATCGATGGGGAGCTTCAGCCTTTTTCGAATGTGTTCAATAATTCTCAGGTTAGCCTGATGGAGGAATAGGTGATCAAGGTCACTGGCTTCATAACCATTACGCTTCAACATTAAAGTTAAATTATCTTCTACTACTTTAACGGCAAACTTAAAGATTTCATTACCATTCATTTTAATGAAATGCATTCTGTTTTCTAAAGTTTCTTTGCTGGCAGGCATAGCGCTGCCCCCGGCGGGAATCATTAAAAGCTCGGCGCCACTCCCCTCGGAATGAAGCGAAAAATCGATAATGCCTCGTTCCCCTTCCCCGGCAGTTAAAACAGCTGCTCCTGCCCCGTCACCGAAAAGAA
Organism: Syntrophomonadaceae bacterium; assembly: GCA_003564505.1. The sequence continues at coordinate 7,745 of PXFD01000175.1, read as the reverse complement.
CACATGTACTGCGGTCTTCCCAGTCGGTAACTCTTGACAGGACTTCAACTCCGACAGCAAGGACATTTTTATATACTCCGGTCCTGATAAATTGATCAGCCACAGTAAGAGCGTAAACAAACCCACTGCATCCTGCGGAAAGATCAAAAGCTGCTGCTTTTTCAGCTTTTAACCTTGTCTGAAGCAGGCATGAAGTTGAGGGTGTCGGATGATCTGGCGTAACAGTTGCTACAATGATTAAATCTAGTTCAGATGGCTTTACAGCTGCCCTGTCAAGAGCTTCCCTGGCGGCAGCTTCTGATAAATCTACATTTGAAAGCCCTTTTTCAAGTTTTCTTCTTTCCCGTATTCCGGTTCTTGAAACAATCCATTCATTGCTGGTTTCTACCATTTTTTCCAGGTCATTGTTAGTAAGAACTGTGTCTGGGAGAGAAACCCCTGTTCCACTAATAATTGTATTGGCAGTTATGTTCACTGAAAGAAGTCTCCTTGATTTCTTCATTGAGGAATTCAAGCATGGTCTGCATTTGCCTTGTAACATTGTTCTTAACAAAGGGGTGCGCCTGCTTGATTAAAGCTTGTTCAATAGATTTTGCCTTTGCAGAGCCGTGACACTTTATACAAAGACCGTTTACTCCCAGGAGAGGAGCTCCGCCATAACCTGAAGCGTCAATCTGGTTACGCAGACTATTAAAAACCGGACTAAGCAATAAAGCACCAACTTTATATCTTAACTTATTAGGAATTTCCTGCCTGAAGTGACTTAAAATAGCCCTGGAAAGACCTTCTGTACTTTTTAGAAATATATTGCCAATAAATCCATCGCAGACAACAACATCAGCCGCATTAAAGAAGACTTCATTACCTTCAACATTTCCGCAAAAACCCGGCAAAAGCTGATCAAACAACTGGTAAGCTCTCCTGACCTGTGTATTACCTTTGTTGCTTTCAACACCTACATTAAACAAACCTATTCGGGGTTCACTGTAACCTAAAATTTGCTGAGCGTAAATTCGGCCCATTTGTGCGTACTGCAAGAGCTGTTCCGGACTGGCATCCATGTTTGCTCCTACATCAAGAAATAAAACAGGCTTTCCGTTAAAGCTTGGCATTGGAGTCAGAAGAGCCGGCCTGCTTATGCCGCTTAATCGCCCCAGGAATAATACTCCTGCAGCCATTAATGCTCCAGTGTTACCTGCGCTAAGAGCAGCGTCAGCTTCACCCTTGCGGACCATTTGTAAAGTTTTAACCATGGATGATCCTTTTTTACTCCGGATTGAAAGGCCCGGATCATCATCACTATTTATAACTTCATCGGCATTTACTATCTCAACACGATTGGAAGGATATTCTTTTTTGTCTAAATATTTTTTAATATCACCTTCCTGGCCAATAAGAACCAGATTCAGGTCATTAAAAAAAGTAAGCGCCGACAATGCGCCGCTAATAACCTCATCAGGTGCATGATCTCCACCCATGACATCTACTGCCACTTTTACCAAGCTGATCACTTCCTCACATAAAACCCGCAATATCCATATATACATAACACGCCCCTTATGGCTAAGCATCAGGGGCGTACTCTATATGCTCTTAGTTCACCTTTACAGCTTCCCGACCTTTATAGTGTCCGCAGTTTAAGCAAACCTTATGGCCGGGCTTAAGCTCATGACACTGTGGACAGGGAATAAGATGGGGAGCTTTTAATTTGTACTGCGATCGTCTCATATCCCTCTTTGATTTCGAAGTTTTTCTCTTGGGAACAGCCACTGTAACGCCTCCTTATTTACTAGTTATCTCTGTTTCAGTTCTTTGAGCTTTAAAAGCCTGATATCAACTGCTTCATCATCCATATTGCAACTACAGGAAGAGCTGTTCAGGTCTGTACCACAGCCGGCACAAATGCCCTTACAGTCAGCTTTGCACAAAGGACTATGTTCCTGGGCCAGTATGATTAATTGCCGGATGTATTCATCTAAGTAAAGATAGTCACCCGTAACAGTATACATATTTGCAGTTTCCACGGCCAGGCTGTCAGGAGTGCTGCCAGTTGGTACTTCCTTTAACACAGTAAAAACCTCGGTAAAATCAGCTTTTAAATGGTGCTCAAAGTTTTCGAGACACCTGGAACAAACAGCCTGTATAACAGCATTAAAGCTACCGTTAATCAACACTTTGTCTAAACTGGAGGAAACACTCACCTGCAGAGTTATTGAATCGCCTTCGGAAAAATCATCAAACCACTCGGAAAGGTTTTCCTCAAACAGGTAATCAAGCGCTTCGCCTTCTTTTTGTTTAACCTCAGGCAGGTATATATACATTTACACCACTTCCAAAAAAAACTACAGTAATTATATAGACAGTTATTTTCTTTGTCAACATATTTGACAGTCAGTCGGCTTAATAAGTTACACCATCCAGATCTTCCCTGGTAGTGCCTCTTGATGATTCATTGAATGCTATCATAATCTGGTTTGGCAAGCAAACAATTTTTTCATAAGAGTATTCTATCCAGCCGGTGTGTGAACAGATATGCCTGGGACAGATGTCATTTTCGAGAGGCATCATCCTGATCCGTCCCTCTTCGACTTCAACAAGAGCGGTATACTCATTTTCAGGACCGAAGTCAAAGCTGTATTCATAGCTATCAGCTTCAGACAGGGACAGTTCAGCAACCTGTTCATTTTGAACGTAAATAGTTGCATATTTATGCTCAACAGCACCGGCATGCTGTATATTAAACCAGAAGCCTATTAGGCCCCACACAAGTATAGCCGTTATTACAATATAGTCAGTTTTTTTTATTTTAAATGTCATTTTTCACCCGGTAACTATTATATCACAAGCAGCCCAAACCTTTTAAGTATCTTTTTTTGCTGCAAGCAAAGCATCGGCCGCAACAGCGCCTTCACCATTTTCATATAGGATAAGCGGATTAATATCAATTTCTTCGATTTCATCCTTCAACTCCAGGGAAAGCCTCGAAATATTCATTAATACCCGGACCAGGGCCTCGAAATCACGTTCTTTTTGACCGCGGAAACTGCTTAAAAGAGCTTTCCCTTTTATATCCTGGATCATTTCACGGGCGTCTTCTTCACTAAGCGGAGCAACCCTGGTGGAAACATCTTTTAATACTTCAACATAAACACCGCCAAGCCCGAAAACAACGGCAGGACCAAAGATCGGATCGTTTTTGACACCAACAATAACTTCGAGGCCTGGTTTTAACATTTCCTGAACCAGGATTCCTTCCAAGGTAGCATCTGGTCGTTCCTGTTTTACTTTCTTCATGATAGAATTAAAAGCATCTACAACTTCGTTTTCACTATTCAGGTTTAATTCCAGTCCCCCGACATCTGTTTTGTGAAGAAGCTGAGGAGACATAATTTTCAGCGCAACCGGATACCCAATATCCCTGGCAGCCTTTATAGCTTCTTCAGGGCTTGTGACAAGAGTTTCCCTCGTTACAGGTATATCATAGCACTTCAAAATTTGCTTGGAGCGCCACTCAGTTAATGCACCGCCCGGTTCTGCTGTCTTTTCCCTTAGTTGGTCGCGGGCAAAATCCCGGGCTTTGCCAGGATTACTGACATGTTTATAGCGGGGGCGCTCTATTTTTTGAACCCAGTCAGCCAGGGCATTGATGGCCCACAGTCCACTGGGAATATGTTCAATTACAGGAACACCGGCCTGAACCAGGGTGTTTTTCGCTTTTATAGCATAATCCTGCCCTGTAGGCCAGGTGAATATTATTAAAGGTTTTTCGAGCTCCCTGTATACTTCAATTATTTTTTGGGCTGCTTCCGGATCGGGCATCTCAAGGTTATAAAAGAAACCGCCAACATCAACCTCAGGATCTTGCATTACCAAACGCAGCGCCCGCTGAAACAGCTCCGTGTCAATAAACAGCTGGGAAGTTAAATCAACGGGATTGCCGACTGCTCCGAAAACCGGGAAAAATTCCCGCAATTCCTGCTGGGTTAATTCTGTCAGGCCGACTACTTCCAGGCCGTACTGAGGGCATTTGTCAGCAACAACTACTCCACCGCCACCGGAAATAGTTATTATCGCCATTTTCTTACCACGGGGCAATCTTCCGGAAGCATAAAGGGCAATCAGGGCATTCATCTGTTCAACATCGTCAGCTCTCGGCACACCATATTGTTTAAACATACCATCATAGACCTGATCTATACCGACTATGGCGCCGGTGTGAGATGCCGCAGCAGCAGCCCCACTTTCTGTCCGCCCTACTTTAAGCATAGTTACCAGTTTTTTTTGTTCCAGGGCATGGCGGCAGGCTTCCATAAACAACCTGCCATCGCCCTGCAACCCTTCAAGATAACCAGCCACAATGGAAACTTCATCCTGCCTGACCAGGTAGTTAAGGATTTCTGAAAATGATACATCTGCTTCATTACCGGTGCTGACAAAGTAATTGAATCCAATCGAAAGCTGCATAACCATTTGATATATGATTCCACCAAGACCACCGCTCTGGGTAATAAATGAAAGTTTCTTCGGATGAACCAGGTCCCTTCGCTCCTGGTTGTAGAAAAAACTGGCCATGTTTCCGTTATAATAATTCAATATGCCCAGGCAGTTCGGACCAAGAATACGTATACCGCTCCTATCAGCCAGATTTTTCATTTCCTCCTGAACCTTTCGCCCTTCTTCACCAACTTCAGCAAAACCTGATGTAAATATTATTACTGTTTTGACTTGCTTCTTTTCACATTCTTCCAGAACAGCCATAGTCTGGGCAGCGGCAACTCCAATAATTGCCAGGTCTACCGGCGAATCAATATCAAGAATCGATGGGTAACACTTTAGTCCACCCACATTTTCATATTTAGGATTAACAGGATAAACATCTCCTTCAAAACCAAACATATTCAAAAGATATAAAGGTATCCCATTAGGTTTAAGTGCATTTTGACTGGCCCCGATCACCGCAATTGACTCAGGATAAAAAAATGTTTCCAGTTCAGCTGCTTTTGCTGCTTCAAGTTCATACGCCTGCCGGCTGTTCATAATTACTCCTCCTATCTCATTTTTGTGCTATCATGCTTCCAATTCCTGCTACTTTTTTTGTTTTACTAATTAATATTTTACATGATCAATTAATAAATGGGTATACCTTTAAGTAACTTTCATCAAGATGATTAACAAAAAATATTATTTACTTAATAATTAGTTTATCGTTTGCAATTATAGCCATTGAAAAGCTGTGTTATAATGTTGACAGATGATTTTTATGTCTCAAGGAGGTTGACTATAAGTTGGCAGAAAAGAAAAAACCATTTGATCAAAAAATAGATAAAACCAAAAAGAAAGGCCCAAGAAAAAGACGCAGCATTATAAAAATTATTCTGCTCGTATTTTTTTTGTTATTTCTTATTGGGGGCGGCGCTGCAGCAGCAGTTATAAACAGCGTTATTAACGATGCCCCTGAACTCGATACTTCTCAACTGGCAACGGTGGAAACATCCTATCTTTTTGATGTCCATGGCGAGGAAATAACTGCTTTACACGAAGAGCAAAACCGGATTGCTGTCAGCCTTAACCAGGTTCCTGAGCATGTTCAGCAGGCCTTTATCGCCATTGAGGATGAACGTTTTTACGATCATTTCGGGTTTGATGTTGTCGGCAGTATCAGGGCCGCTTACGCCAACCTGCAAGCTGGCAGAATAGTCCAGGGGGCCAGCACCATCAGTCAGCAGCTGGCACAAAATGCTTACTTAACAACTGACCAAAGTTACGAAAGAAAAATTCAGGAAATATGGTTGGCTATTCAGCTGGAACAAATATACGGTAAAAATGAAATCCTGGAAATGTATTTAAACCGGATTTATTTCGGTAATGGGGCTTACGGTGTTGAGGCTGCGTCCCAAACGTATTTTGACAAAAGTGTTGAAGAAATTAATGTTAATGAAGCCGCAATGCTTGCGGGTTCCGTTCAGTCACCAAATTTGTTCAACCCTTTTGATAACCAGGCGGAAGCTGAAGCAAGAATGCGCATTGTGCTTGGTAATATGCACAGACAGGAGATGCTGACTGAAGAAGAATATAACCAGGCCCTAAACCGGCAGATGTCTTACGGGACACCGAGAGAAGAAGAATATCCCTACCCGCACTTCGTAGATTATGTGGTTCACGAGGAACTGATAGAAGTTCTTACTGATCTGCCTACGATTGAATCACGCCAGGAAGCTTACCTGGCGATCTATACTGATGGACTTAGAGTATATACTACCCTCGATCCTAAGATGCAGAGCCATGTTGAATCAGTGCTGGCCAATGAAGAGCTATATCCGACAACTATTCATGTAAATATGGCCGAAGCCAGGGCCGCGATTGCTTCCCTCCCCGGTGGTCAAGATCTGACCAGGGCCCAGCTTGAAGAATTGGAAGATGAAGAAACCGGAGTGGCCCAGCCTCAGGCAGCCATAGTTCTTGCTGACCCTGAAACAGGCCAGATCCGGGCTTTAGGCGGAGGACGCGACTACCAGAAAAGAGTTGATGAAATTCTTCGCTTTAATATTTTGCGTCAGCCCGGTTCAGCTATTAAACCAATAATAACTTACGGCCCTGCTTTTGAAGAGGGCACCCTGGCCGGTGCCGGATCAACCCTGGATGATTCACCATATATTGGCCCCAGGGGCGATTGGTTCCCGGAAAATTTTGATTATGCGTTCAGGGGCTTTATCCCGGCTCGAGATGCACTGTATTTTTCATACAATATTCCAGCTGTCCGTGCTTTTGAAGATTTAGGTCCACGTGTTGGAGCCGAGTATGCTGAAAGGATGGGTATTAGCACTCTTCATCCTGACGAGATGGATAACATCGCTTTAACCCTTGGCGGCTTTACCAGGGGAGTAAGCGCAGTTGATATGGCGCAGGCCTATAGTGTTCTCGCTAATGATGGAGTCAAGGTTGGGCTCCATACTGTAGAGAAGATAGAAGATCGCTATGGAGAGGTACTATATGAAAACCGTGTCGACCCGGAACAGGTATTAAGCCCCCAGGCTGCTTTTCTGGTCAATGATATTCTGCAGGACTTTGTAACAAAGTACCTTGGCCGGGCTCTGCAGATTGACCGTCCGGTAGCAGCAAAAACCGGTACTACTGACGACTGGAAGGATGTTTACCTGGCCGCCTACACACCTAACCTGGTTGCTACTTTCTGGATGGGTTATGATGAACCCAAGATGGGCAGTATTCAACAGGGATGGAGATACTCCACTGCTTTTCTGCGAGAAGTCTTCCTGGAAGCTTTTGAAGATCTTGAAATCCAGGATTTTGAACAACCTGATGGAATTGTTCGGGCAACAGTCTGCTCAAGATCTGGGTTATTACCTAATGATTCCTGTGCGGACGCCGACTCTGTCAGAACTGATTATTTTATTGCAGGCCAGGTACCGTCTCAAAGATGTGACATGCATGACGGCCGCTTTTATAACCGGCCCTCATATATTATAACCGACGAGCGCTGGTCATCACGGGGCGGTCCCGGCCGCGGACCACAGGATGCAGAGGAGATGCCAGCCGATCCAAGGTTCCTGGATATGGCCGAACAGCGCGGTCGGACAACCGACGATATTACATTATTTAACGCTTACGTAACTGAAGATGGTGTAACCCTGCAGTGGGAATATGAAGGTCCCGATCCAGCCGGCTTCGTCCTGCATAAAGTCTCCGGTGAGACAGGCGAGGAAACTTCCAGAGAACTAAGTGCCGAT
>PXFD01000132.1 GCA_003564505.1 Syntrophomonadaceae bacterium | reverse complement strand
CTTTTGCTTTATCATAATCGTTGGGAAGCTCTTCACCGAATAGGACCACATCAGGTTTTAGCGGTTCGCCGCATTCAGGACAGTGTGGAAGGTGTCCTTTTTCAAGTTCATCGGTGAGCTTGCTTGTTTCAACCTGTAGTTCGCATTGTGTACAAGTAGCACTTTTCAAGGTGCCATAAATCTCTAAAACATTCTTCGCACCCGCTTGCTGATGTAACCCGTCAACATTTTTTGTGATTATTGCTTTAATCAGGCCTTGTTTTTCAAGTTCAGCTAGAACCTGGTGTGCTTTTCCAGGTTCAGTTTTTTCAAGAGCGCTAAAAAAAGGTGCTCCGAGTTCATAAAAGGCATTTGGGTTTTTTTTAAACCTTTGTATTGTAAAGTCGTCTGGATCAAGCATTGTCCACATTCCGCTGCCGGGGCTGCGGAAGTTAGCTGTTACTTCTTCGTCTGATATGGCAGATCCGGTCAGGGCAATGGCATAACTGCTGTTTTTCAATAAATCGGCAATTTTCTCAATGTCTTTTTGCAGCTGTTCCATTTTCGTACCTCCTCAAAAAATTTTTAAGATTAAACATCTGATTACAAATAAGAATTGGAGTGATAGATTCTGCAGTAAATGATATAACAAGAGTGACTTAATATTGATAATGCTTTTTCTAATTATAAGTATGGTTTAAAATTATAATATCATACTGATGAAAAATATTGTAGCAGTATGGGGAATGCATGTTTAGAAAATAATGTCTTGCAGTGATCATGATCTGGTTAATGAGCAGTTTTTGTCTATATGATATACTCATTTTTAGGTGTGGCTGAGCCATTCGGTTGAGATTATGATGAAGGCGGACTCTATCTTTGGATAAAAAAACTTTTTTAATATTAACCCTGGGCAAATATGGCGGTTACCTGGCTGTGTTCTGGTTTACAATCAGTTCCAGCGGCTATATGCCAACCGGCCCTTTTCTTCCAGTTCTCTTTGTTTTTGCTCTCGACAATATCAGGACTTATTACCTTGAAAATAAACTTCCTTCTATTGTTGTCCCCAGCCTTTATATTCAAATGCTGCTGATTTTTATATTTATCTATCTCGATGGTTCTCCAGTGGGCGGAATTCTTCTGATCATCCTGATTGCCGAAAGCCTTTTGGCTTACCCCAGGCCAAATGGAGACTATATTTTTTTCATGTCATTGCCTGGTTTTCTCCTTGTAAGCGCTGTCAGTCTTTACGCGCGCTCAATCCTTAGCTGGGAAAGCATGGCCTCTGTCCTGATTAACTGCCTGTTTATTTTCTTTGCTTACGGTGTCAGTCATATGGCACGCAGGCAGCTTGAAGAAAGGGAGAGGGCTGAAAAAGCACTGGAGCAGCTGGACCGCTCCAGTGCTGATCTGGAAAAAGCGTATCAGAAATTAATTGAAGTGAGCAAAGAGCGGGAACAGCTCGCTGCAACAGCAGAACGTTCCCGGTTAGCGCGTGAATTGCATGATACACTAGCCCATACACTGACGGCAGTTATCGTTAGCCTGGAAGCAGGGAAGAAAATTTTAGAGAGAGAGCCCCATAAAGCTCTTGACGAGATTAACAAAAGCCAGGAACAGGCTCGTAAAGGACTTGATGAAGTTCGTCTAACTGTAAAAACGTTACGTCCGGCAGTTTTAGAGGCTATGGATTTTACTGCTGCTCTTAAGGGGTTGGCCCGTGACTATTCCGGCAGTGGTGTTGATATCAGTTATGATCTTGATGAAAAACTTGATCTGCCGCCTTCTTTACAAACCACTCTTTACCGGATAATCCAGGAAAGTATAACTAACAGTATTCGTCACGGCCAGGCAAGCAACATAGCAGTGCGTATAAACTACAAAGAAAATAACCTTCATCTTACAGTAGAAGATGATGGCAGAGGTTGTGAGAATTTCATTGAAGGTTATGGCTTGCAAGGGATAAGGGAAAGAGCTGCAGCTTTTGGTGGCAGGGTTTTATTTGAAAACCGGGATGGTGACGGATTCCTAATGAGCCTTACACTCGAGGAGTTACCCAATGAGTAAATTAATTAGGATTGTTATAGCAGATGATCAGCGTTTGATGCGAGAAGGGTTAAAGACGATTCTTGATCTTGAGGAAGACATGGAGGTAATTGGCACGGCATCTAATGGAAGTGAAGCTGTGGACCACTGCCGTGAGTTAAAACCGGATATTATTTTAATGGATATTCGTATGCCCGAGATAGATGGAGTTGAGGCAACCGAGATGATCGCTGAGGAAGGATTGCCGGTTAAAGTTATTGTTGTAACTACCTTCGACGATGATGAGTTGATTGTTAAGGCATTAAAAGCCGGAGCTAAAACTTACCTGTTAAAAGACCTTCCCTCGGAGAAGCTTTTGGCGACCATCAGAGCAACATATAGGGGAGATATTGTTATGCAGCCGGAAATAGCAGCAAAACTGGTCGATAAAGCTTCCGGAAAAGATTTACCTGCTGATGTTGTTGATTCAGAGTGTGGGTTTTACGCTCTCACCTGGCGGGAAAAAGAAGTTCTTTCTTTAATGGCTGAAGGTTTAAGCAACAGTGATATAGCCTCTAGACTTTTTCTAAGCGAAGGAACGATCAAAAATCAAGTTAGTGCTATTTATGCAAAACTGGGCACCAGTGATAGAACGCAGGCTGTTCTCCTGGCTATAAAAAACAAGTTGATCTAACCCTGGCATTAAATAATATGACTGCAGTCATGTCAAATGTTGATTAATTGATGACCCTGGTTACTGGGCATAAAGCTCTATTAGGATTAAGATAAAGAAAAAAAGGAGCGATTTGCTATGAGTAAATCATTTAAAGGTGGAGTGCTGCTAATCATTGCCGGGGTTTTTCTACTTCTAAGCCAATTGGGAGTAATACCCGGCCAGGCCTTCTTGTTTTTACTGGCCCTTGGATTTATAGCTGCCTATGTTCTTCTTGGAGCAAGAAAAGAATACGGCAATGTCGGTTTCCTGATTCCGGGAACTGTTCTCTTATCTATAGCAACTTTTTCTGCAATATCGGAGCAGCCTGGTTATGTAGATATCAGCCCGGCTTTCTTTTTCCTGGGTCTTAGTTTGAGCTTCTTGGCAGTATTTATCGTCCATACTTACTGGTTTAAAAGTATGGACCATGGTGAGCGGTTCTGGCCGATTTACCCGGCGGCAGGCCTGTTGTTATTATTCGCTATTATAAGCTTTACCGAGCAATGGGCTGAGCACTTGAATCTGTTAAATTATATCTGGATTATTGCCCTGATAGCGGTAGGGGGTTGGCTGGTTTACACGGGAATAAAGCGCAAATAAGGAAAGCCCCGGCATTTAACCGGGGCTCCCACTATAAATTCTTATTTTACTTTTTCTTTAAGTGCTTTGCCTGCTTTAAATGCCGGAACATTTTGAGCAGCTATTTTAATAGTTTCACCGGTGCTTGGATTACGCCCTTCTCTTGCCTCTCTTTTGCGAACTTCGAAGGTGCCAAATCCGACCAGCTGTACTTTTTCTCCTTTGGCCAGTGTATCTGTAATAGAATCAATAACTGCATTAACAACTTTCTCTGAGTCTTTCTTCATCATGCCGGTTTTTTCTACCACATGATCTACCAGTTCAGTTTTGTTCATTTAGTATACAGCTCCTTAAAAAAAGTTAGTAATAGTTTTAATCAATTGAAGATGCACGCTTCATAATTTCGAACTTACTACTAAAACAACACCTCCTTGAAATAATACATTTGTAAGCGAATGATAAGGCAACCACAAGGGCTGCCTAAAGTTGCAACTCGTTTTGACTGAAAATCATTTTGTCTCGGCAACCTGGCAGTCCGATCTAAGGACCCATGGCTTTGCGTCCCCATATTACTATGAGTTTGCCTTTATCCCTATTATTTTGCATTATATAAAGCAATAGCTTGCAAGTCAATAAGATATATTTAATTTATCTGCTTATCTATAAAGGAAATTGAGTCTTTTGAAGCATTTTAAGAAGCAGGGGATGGCTATAAATTGTTGAAATATAAATTGACAAATATTATGAAAAGTCAGTATAATTGCGATATAAGCAATTCGCACTCAATATACTTTTTGCTATTGTTGCTCCTCATTGGGTCTACAAAAATGTTGTAATTCACTTGAGTAATTCTATTTGACAACGTAGGGCTTGATATTTCACAAAGCCTCATAAAGTTTACAGCCGATGACATCAGGGTTTTGACGACATCTCACCGTGTCTTAACTAGCCTTATCTATTAGCATGGGAGGTGGAGCCTTGAAATAATTGAAATTTTGCTGGCCTGTTTTCGGTATCTGTTATCTTAAGTTAGCAGGGTTAGAAATGTTTTGTGTTTCTTTTATTAAATGATAATAAGGGTGTAGAAAATGAAGGAGGGCTTAGCATATGTTTGATAATAAAAAAGTTGAAACAATGAAAACTTTTGTTGGTGCATTTGCAAATAATGATTTTGAAAAGGTTAAGTCAATATGTACTGATGACTTTGTTTGGTATACTCCGATGAAAAAAGTAAATGGTTTGGATGATCTGGAAAAGTATTTTCAATGGATTGCCGACACAGTGGAAGGATGTAAGGTTACTGAGACCGGGGTCGGTATTATGGTGAAAGGTGATACAGCGCTTTTTGAACATACTATTTCGGGAAGAATGCAAGGTGAAGATGTTTCATTTCTTGCGATGTGTGTATATGAATTCGAAGGTGATAAGGTTAGGGAATGCAGAACTACTTTTGACAGGATGGCTATAGCAGAACAGGCATCAAGTTCATGGCTGCCTAAAAAACTTGTAAATACTATAGTAAGCCAGATGCAGAAGGGGTTGGATTAAACTACCTGTCTTATAATATTCAATGTATGCGCAGCTCAAATCACCTGATTATAATACCGACTTGTGAGATAAAAATATCAAGGAAGGCGGTTCATAATTTAAAGGCAGCAGCCTCTTTTAACAAGACGCTGCTGCCTTAAGTTGTATTTTTGTTAAATAAGCTGTTTTTTTAGATTAGGTTATCCGGATTAAGGCCATTTATTTAGATTTGTTTCTGCGTTCCTGGTTTTTCATTTGCTGGTTTTTATTAATGCCGCCAAAGCGCTCTTCAAATCCGTCGGGTACTATTTCTAAAAGGTCATCGCGTTTTTCTTCTTTTAGCTGCATACGCTCTTCAAAGGTGTTCTTATCACTCCTTAATTTGGACATGGCAGCCTTAAATTCTTCAATTATTTCCTCAAAACTGGCTAGATCTGCCGGATCCATTGAGTCTTTCGGGCATGTATTATATCCTGCAGGACCGGTCCCGTTTGACGCAAAGGTTACCGGTGTTACCGCCAACACCAGAACAAAAACTACTCCAAACAATACTGCTACTTTTTTCATTTGAAAAACCTCCTTAGCTATATTACTTACAGTTTTAAGTATAGAAGGCTAAAGAGGAACAGGTTTATAGTATTTATTAAGAAAGTGTTAAATATTCAAGGCCTGTATTCCACAATAAGTCTTGTTTGCTCCAGATAGAAGGTCTGGGGAATATTAACGAGTGTTAACATGTTTTCTCTGCTGATTATAAGATTCTCCCTGGCTAGCTCTGATCCAGCATTTCAGCTGTTCCAACTGACGATTTCAAGAAAGCGGTCGTGGAATTTGCCGTTTGATACTGCTATTCCGCTGCTGTTCAAGTCAAGTTTCTCGCCTTTTTGATCATTTAGTTTTCCGCCGGCTTCTTCTAAAATTAGCATTCCTGCGGCAAAATCCCAGACGGATAAGTTGTATTCAAAATAAGCGTCGAAGCGGCCGCAGGCTACCCAGCAGAGATCAAGGGCTGCGCTGCCGAAACGGCGCATGCCGTGGATGTTGCTCTCAAAAAGCTTTTCAATGCTATCGAGAGTTTTACGCATCATGTCACCCCGGTCATAATAAAAGCCGGTTGCTATTACTGCATCCTGCAGGGACTTCGCTATTGAGACTTGGATTGGAGTTTTATTTAAATGTGCTCCTTCATTTCGAACTGCTGTAAACATTTCTTTGCGTTCTGGATCGAAAACAACCCCGGTCATAACCTGGCCGAAACTTGAATAGGCAATAGAAACACAGTAATGGGGAATGTTATGAGCGAAATTGTTAGTTCCATCTAAGGGGTCGATGATCCATAAGTGTTCGGCATCCCTTTTTGCTGTCAGGTCTTTTTCTTCAGCAATAATACTGTGATCGGGGTAGCTTTCCCGGATTGTTCTAATAATTGCTTCCTGAGCTTTATAGTCAGCCTCTGTAACAAGGTTGTTTACGGATTTTTCCGAGATAACAGTACTGCCCCGTAACCCCAATATTAGTTTTCCTGCAATGTGAGCCGCTTTTTCAGCTGTCTTCGAGTATTGGTTAAGTGTTAAAGAATCCATTTATGTGCCATCTGCTTTCACTGATTATATGTAGCATTCCGACAAGTTAATTCTAACATAAAAATAATTCATTGAGAGGAACTGCTGTAATTTCGGCTGCAGAGGAATCTATAAATCTATGGAGAAATATATAAAACCAGGAGGAGTGCTGATGGCAAAAATACTTGGTAAGATTGCCCTGATGGGTTCCGGAGAGCTTTCCGGAACCATGGTTGAAACCCATAAAAGGCTGCTGGCCGGCAATAAGTTTTCCGGCAAGGCATTATTCCTTGATACACCGGCCGGGTTTCAGGAAAATGTAGATTTGCTTGCTCGCAGGGCGGTTAAATTCTTTGAAGAGCAGGTTCTGCATAACATGGAAATTGCTTCCTTCAAATCTGCTGAATCTGCAACTACTTCTGAAACTGAGCAGGTTAACCGTCAGCTCAGTGAAGCAAACTTCGTCCTAATTGGTCCGGGCAGTCCCACTTACACAGTTCGCCAGCTTAAGAATACACCTGTTCCTACCCTTATTAATGCCATGATTGCAAAAGGAGGCTGCCTGGTTTCTGCAAGTGCGGCTGCCCTGACCACAGGCAGTCATACCCTCCCAGTATACGAAATCTACAAGGTGGGGCAGCCATTATACTGGGAAGAAGGTCTTAATATTCTTGGGCATCTTGGCCTTGATATTGTAGTAATTCCACACTGGAATAATGCCGAAGGCGGTAACCATGATACCCGTTACTGCTACATGGGAGAGAAAAGGTTCCTGGCACTGGAGCAGCAGCTGCCCCCGGAGAAGACTGTTCTTGGCATAGACGAGCATACTGCTTGTATCCTTGATTTTTCAACCGGCAGGGCTTATGTAGAGGGAATTGGCCAGATTACCATCAGATGCGGTGGTTTTGAGCAGCGTTACGGACGTGGTGAAACAATTACCATTGAACAGTTGGTCTGTGTTGATGAAGTGAATCAAACTGTTGATGCTGCTGCGGCAGGTGCAGGTGCTTTAACACAATCGCAATCTCAACAAGCAGAAAAAATAACTTTTTGGGACAGGTTACACGAAATAGAAGACAATTTTCAACGAGCCCTGGAAGAAAACGATACGGCAACTATGACAACCCAACTGCTTGAAGCGGACCGCTTTCTGTGGCAAGCCCAACTTGACCTGGAAAACCCTGAATTTATATCACAGGGCCGTGAGTTGTACCGTGAAATGATTGTTTTAGCCGGTACCGGGTTTGAGCGTTCTTCACAGGAGATACCCGGTAAATTTGATACCCTGATCAATGAGTTAGTCAGGCTGCGTGAAGAGCACCGTAAAGAAAAAAGGTGGGCCGAGGCAGACAGGTTAAGAGATATTCTTCAAACTGCCGGTGTAACCCTGGAAGATACAGCCGATGGACCAAGGTGGCGATATTAGCCAAAGTTATGCTTAAATTAAAGTATTTACCCGATGGAGTTTTTGCTGGCCCATATTTTAATTCAAATATTTTTTTTATTTAAAGAGAAAATCGTTTTTACATAAAACTGCATTTTGATTTTTACTTCTTAATATGGATGATTTATTTAGCTATATTATCCGGCAAACGAATTAATAAGATGGAAGTGGTGAGTTTCAATGGATTACAGGTTTCGTTTCTGGTTGATCAAAAATGATAAAAAGGTTTTTGGTGAAGGACCATTAAGTCTTTTAAAAAAAATTGATGAACTGGGCTCACTCAGGCAGGCAGCTATTGCTATGGGGATGTCTTACAGCAAAGCCTGGAAGGTAATGAAGCAAGTTGAAGAAGAACTGCAAGTCAAGCTTTTAGAGCGAAAGATTGGTGGGAAAGCAGGTGGAGGTTCTATCGTCACTACTGAAGCAAAAGACTTTATAAGAAGATATGAGGCCTTTATGGCCAGTATAGATAAAAAAATCAATGAAGAAATAAAGAGGTACTTTATGATATAATAATTTTGTTGGGTTTATTTTTTTGGAAAGCGTTATTCGCATAAAAATATAACGCTTCCTTATCTCTTTTATAAAAAATTTATATCCGGTTGAAATCAATTTAAAAAAACTTATAAACCATTATTAGGGGGACCAGTTGTTGAGAAGGATTTTTATATCTATTTTTTTACTACAGTTACTTGTGATATTAATGAATACCTCCTGCAGTTTGCTTTATGAGCAGGAAATACAAAAAGCACAAAATAAAAGCTCCGAGGAGCTGCATGTTGCTGCTGCTACCGGCTTAAGATTTGCTATGGAAGAAATTGGTGCTGCCTATGAAGAAGAAACAGGAATAAAAGTTGTTTTTCAGTTTGCCTCTTCCGGCAACCTTGCCCAGCAAATCGCCGGTGGTGCCCCGATAGACTTGTTTTGCTCGGCCAATGCAAGCTTTATTAACAATTTAGTGTCTCAGGGAGATATTATAGAAGATTCCCTGAATACATTTGCCATGGGGCGAGTTGTTATAGCCGTAAACGAGGAATTTCCCCTGGAAATTAATATGATCGAGGACCTGCTTTCAGATCAGATTGATTTTATTGTTATTGCCAATCCCAATCATGCACCCTACGGTTTTGCTGCAAAAGAGGCCCTCAAGAATGAAGGTCTCTGGTATCAGTTAGAGGATAAACTGGTGTACGCAGAAACTGTATCCCAGGCTATGCAGTATGTTCAAACAGGTAATGTTCCTGTCGGTATTATTGCCCTGTCTTTTGCAGGTGTTCCGGGAATTGAGTACTCCTTGATTGATGAAGAACTTCATACACCATTGGAACAGGTGCTGGGTATAGTCAGTCATTCTCGGAAGAAGGAACTATCTGCCCGGTTTGCATCATTTTTGTATGGACAGGAAAGCAGAACTATCCTGGAACAGCATGGATTTTATCTTCCACAGTAAGGAGGCTTCACCATTGAATTGGCTGCCGGTGTACCTTTCATTAAAAATTGCTTTCTATGCAACCTTTTTTACTGCCCTGATTGGCATCCCCCTTGGCTGGCTGTTGGCCAGACGAGAATTTATAGGCAGCAGCCTTCTTTCTACATTTGTGATGCTGCCTATGGTGCTGCCGCCTACAGTACTTGGTTATTACCTGCTGGTCCTGATTGGCAGACAAAGTATAATCGGGCGCTGGTTGCAGGATGTCCTGCAAATCAACCTGGTTTTTACCTGGCAGGGAGCCATGCTGGCAGCGGTAGTTGTGTCTTTGCCGCTGATGGTGAGAGCGGTCCAGGCAAGCATAGAAAGTGTTGATAAAAATACGGAAGATGTAGCCAGGACCCTAGGAAAATCGGAAACAGCTATTTTTTTCCGTATAACCCTGCCTCTGGCCTGGCAGGGGATTATAGCGGGCCTTGTCCTGACTTTTGCCCGGGCCATGGGCGAATTCGGGGCAACCCTGATGGTGGCAGGGAATATACCCGGGAAAACCCAAACCCTGTCTATTGCCATTTATGATGCTGTGCAGGGTGGAAATTATGAACAGGCCAACTTTTTGGTCGTTCTGATCAGCGTAATTACAATAATTAGCTTACTATGTTTAAACCAGTTTACCAGGATTAACAGGTGGTGATTTTTTGCTTAAAGTTAAAATTGCAAAAAGTTTTCAAGGCTTTCAACTAAATACAGAATGGGAAGTACAGAATGGGGAAATAGCGGTTCTTTTTGGCCCTTCCGGTTCAGGTAAAAGTTTGAGCATCCGTTCCATAGCAGGTCTGGAAAAGCCTGATCAGGGTTTTATCGAAATTGATCAACGCCTGGTATTTCAAAGTCAAAGGGGCATAGATATTCCGGCCAGGGAAAGAAATGTTGGTTATGTTCCTCAGAATTACGCACTTTTTCCGCATATGACTGTTG
>PXFD01000003.1 GCA_003564505.1 Syntrophomonadaceae bacterium | reverse complement strand
TTGAAGCTGAGTTGAATAAGTACATGGAGGGTATTTCTTAAATATCTTCTTGATTTAGTTGGTGGGTGAGATAAGGAACCTGTCCCCTTGTCCCACTTATATAGAGCGGCTAACTGTATTAAAAAATGCAGTTAAGCCGCTTTTTTTCTATCATTAATGTTACGTGTTTACAAAGCAGAATCTTCTATTTGTCATTTCACTCTAAAGGAATAGGTAGGGTAATGTATAATATATATAATAGATGTAAACATAATTTTATACTGTTTGACATTTCTAAACTATTATTGCTATACTTTTTTTAGAATAAAATCGGTTTTGAACGATTTTATAATAAAACCAAACTAAATGGGAGGTTGCCATGAGTAAAAATACTGTTGAACTGCTTAGTAAAGCGAAGTGGTATGATTTAAACCAGCCCCTGAGCATTTTCACTCCGCCCTGGCCCGGTGAAATGCCGCTTCAGGTTCATTTTTTTAAGCGAGTAACCGGTTCTTATCACGGTGGACAGGGAGCTAACGGCCAGTTGATTGAGTGGTCAAACAACACGGGAACACACCTGGTTGGACCGACTGCCTTTCACTCCGGAATGCGAAATATTTCCGATATTCCCCTGGAAGATTTAAGCGGTGAAGCTGTGGTCGCTGATATTTCAGATGATGTTTCAGATTACAGCCTGTATACCCCGGAAATGATTGAAAAGAAAGTAGAAGTTAAGGAAGGCGATATCCTCTTAATCAATACCGGTTATCATCGCTATGGCTATGATCAGCCTGACTGTGAAAACCTTAGCTGTCAGGGCGGAATTGAAAACAAGGAGTTTTCATACCTGGTTCGTCACCCTGGTCCGGCTCCGGGATTCTTTGAGTGGGCCCTGGAGAAAAAGCTTAAAGTAATTGGTGTTGACTGTGGTTGTGCCGAGCACCCAATGAATACTAATATTCGCTACATGCACGACCGTGAGTTTCAGAAAGCTGAGGCAAAACTGAAAAAAACCCATGGTAAGACCTGGGATGAAATGTTCCCGGTTGATGAGTACTACGCACTAACCCATAAAACTATGCCAAAAGCCGGGTTGCTGCTGGTTGAGTCTCTTGGTGGCCAGTTAAATGAACTGAACAACCAGCGAGCCTGGGTTTTCATCGGTGCCCTGCCTTTCTCTGAAGTTGAATCAGCCTGGTCAAGGGTAGCTGCCCTTAAGGCTCCTGAAGGTATGAGCGATGATGACTTTTTTGCAAAAATGAATGATTCCAAGATCTACGACCTTTCGGTTCCCTTTAGTGTTCAGACCCCGCAGTGGGCAAACTATATCCCCCTCAATGTAGGTTATACCAAGCGGGTTGGCGGCCAGTATTTTGGTCTTGGCCGTAATAACGCTCACTGCAAATGCAGTTTCCATATTGCTACCCACATGGACGGCGAGCCTCATTTCCATGCTGCAGGTAAAACAATCGGCGAAACCCCGCTTGATTTCTGGGTTGGTGAAGGTGCCATTGCCGATATTTCTGAAATGGTCAGCGATACCAGTGTATACAGCCCCGAAATGATTGAGTCGGTTGTTGATGTTAAGGAAGGCGATATCCTCTTAATCAAAACAGGTTACGGCAAGTATGGTTGGGCTGAGGAAGAATCTGATGAATTCAAGTATATGATCAGGCATCCAGGCCCCTCACCTGATTTTGCCGAATGGTGCTTGAAGAAAAAAATTAAATGGCTCGGTGTGGATTGTGTGGCCATGGAGCACCCAATGAATACTATTCAACGGATTTTCCATCCCAAGACCTTTGAAGAGGCAAACCAGAAACTGATTGATAAGTACGGCAAGGATTGGGATGAAATGTATCCACTTGACAAATACTACCAGGATATGCACCTCAACCTCTTCCCACACGGAGTAGTCCATGCTGAAAACCTGGGTAATGAAATGAACAATTTGCCCGGAGGCCGTTACTATATCGGTTGTTTCCTGCAAAAAGGAATGGAACTTGCATCCTGCTGGGCTCGTATAGTAGCCTGGAAAGAATAACATAAAACAGAAAAGTGATTCTAACGAGCGGTCCCCTCAAATGATTTGTGGGGGCCGCTGTTTTACTAAATGTTTACTAATCAGCCTATATCGCCACGAAATGCCCAGCCTGCTAAAGCCTGAAATAATCAGCAAGGGCGCTTGTTTAAGCAGGCAAGCGAAAATTAATATAGCTTAATAGTTAAAGAAGGGTCAAGGTATGTTAAAGAAAGTCAGCTGTGTCCTGTGCAGTTCTATTGCAAAACACTATATGTGCTTCAGGGAAAAAAACTATTACCGCTGTACTTACTGCCGCTCTATAATGATGGCTTATGAGGACCAGCTGGATGCAGAAATGGAAAAGGAGCGCTATGATCAACACAATAACGATCCCGAAGACACCGGCTACCGGAATTTTGTAAAGCCGCTGGTTGAAAATATTACTGATAAATTTTCCAATGGAGCTAAAGGTTTGGATTATGGCGCCGGGTCCGGTCCAGTTGCTGCGGTCATGCTTGGTGAAAAAGGTTATGATCTTGAACTATATGATCCTTATTATCATCCTGACCAATTACCACTCAATCAAAAATATGATTTTATAATTTGCAGTGAAGTGATTGAACATTTCAGATATCCTGCAAAGGAATTTAGTTTGTTGAGATCGCTCTTATTACCTAAAGGATCTTTGGTTTGCCTGACTGAAATATTGACTGATGATCTTGATTTTAAGCAGTGGTATTATAAAAACGATCCAACCCATGTTTTTTTCTATCACAAAAAATCACTGTTATACATTAAAAATGAATATAATTTTAGTGACCTGACGATCGACAAAAGGTTGATATGTTTTGAGGTTTAATCAAGAAATGCCAGGTTTTTTTTAATTTAAATTCCCATGATAAATTTAGAAAAAATGAAAACATAATTTGAACTATCTGCTAATGGCAGCTTTTATTATAAAAAGGTTAAAGATATGCTTGCCCGGGCAGTTTAAAACCAATATAATAGCATATGGATAAATTAATTTAATTAGTTTTCTTGCAATGGGAGTAGTTAGCGGCCTGGTGGCGCTCCTGGACTTCAAATCCAGTGGCAGGGCAGCCCCCTGCGGTGGGTTCGATTCCCATCTACTCCCGCCATAAATATTTATTTTTTATTACGGGAAGAAATATGTTTCTTCTCGTTCGATGTGTACTAAGAGCTTTTTAGATTCAAACAGGCGGTTAAGTAAATGAGATTGCGTAATTCAAGAAAACATTTAAAAATGCCTATGACCGAGGGCGGTAATGGCAGCTACAGACCGGTTTTAAGTATTGTAACACTGGCCTGGCCAATTGTTATAGAAATGAGCCTGCATACATTTGTCTGGATTTTTGATACAGCCATGGTTATGCGCCTTGGTGCTCACGAAGCTTCGGCGGTAGAATACGGAGCCCTGGTTTTATTTAACACCTTAATGATCCTGGGAGCTCTGGGAGTTGGTGCTAATGCTTTAGTAGCGCGTTACACCGGTGCCAGGGATATGGAAAATGCTGCTCAGACAGGTGGGCAGGCGATCACTATAAGTATAGTAATAACTGTCTTATATGCATCAATAGGACTATTATTTGCTGATAGTTTTTTTGCCTGGATTATCGCCGATACTACCACACTGGCCCTGACCCAGGAGTATTTTCACTACGCTCTTTTAAGCGGCGGTTTTGCTCTTTTGCCGTTACTTGTGTCATCAGGAGTCATACGGGGGACAGGCAATACCAGGGTCCCAATGATTATTGCCCTGATTGCCAACAGCTATAATGTCATCGGTGATTACTTACTGATATTTGGGAATTATGGGTTTCCTGAGCTTGGGGTAAAAGGAGCAGCGCTGGCGACAGGTTCGGCGCAACTTATTGCTCTGGCCTTATCTTTAGGCTACCTTTTCTTATATAAAGGATCGTTTCCTTTTAATTTCAGGTCTCTTTTTCCATTGGACAGGGAAGTTATCCGTAAGGTTTTGAAGCTAAGCATTCCTGCCGGGGCGGAAGAGTTAACCCACAGCGGTAGCAGAATGATTTCGGCCAGCTGGATTACCCCCCTTGGGCCGGTAGCTTTCGCTGCCAATGCAGCAGCTATTGCAGCCGAATCCTTTTCTTTTATGCCCGGACATGCAATTGCCATAGCGGCAACAACCCTTGTTGGGCAGCGCCTTGGTGCCGGTTTCATTGGGCAGGCCAGGATTACAGGTTACTGGGCGGTTGCAATTGGAACAGTAATGATGTCTTTTGTGGGCCTGATATTCTTATTTTTCCCTTACGCAGTGATGAGCTTATTTGATCCTCCTGATCCGGAGGTGCTGCGGCTCGGTATGCTCTGTCTGCAAATTGCTGCAGTGGAGCAGCCGTTCATTGCCATGACTATGATCTTTTCAGGCGCTCTTAAAGGTACCGGCGATACTAAAGGACCCTTTAGGATTGGTTTATACAGCAACCTTTTTGTACGCCTGCCCCTGATTTATCTCTTTATTTATGTCCTGCAGCTGGAGGTTTATTTTATCTGGTGGGCCACAGCGCTGCAGTATGCATTTAGTGCATTATTGCTATACATTCGCTATCGCAGAAAGCGGTGGGATCAACTGGAAGCTATACCGACAGCAGAGAACGTTGGCTAACATGAGAATTGTAATGGGTCCGTAATTTGTAAACGATCAGCGAACTTAGTTTCTTTCAGCAGGCTGGCAGTTATAAAACAAAGAAACAGGTGATAACAATAACTTTAAATCGGGCTGTACACGTAAACGATGAGAACATTTGGTGGAAAAGCTCTGTCTTTTACCAGGTTTATCCCCGCAGCTTTAAGGATAGTAACGGTGATGGTATAGGCGATTTGCCCGGGATCATATCTAAGCTTGACTATCTTAATGATGGTACAAGAGACTCTCTTGGGATTGATGCTATCTGGTTCAGCCCTTTTTTCAAAAGTCCGGACTATGACTACGGTTATGATGTCTCAGATTATTACAACATCGATCCAAGATATGGAACGATGAAAGACTTTGAACAAATTCTTAATCAAGCACATAGCCGAAATATTAAGATTGTTATTGACCTGGTCGTTAACCACACATCATCGCTCCATCCCTGGTTTCTTGAATCAAGGTCTTCACGGAATAACCCCAGGCGTAACTGGTATATATGGGCAGATGGTCGAGAGGGCAATAGAAAGCCTCCAAATAACTGGCGCAACAATTTTTTCGGATCTGCCTGGTCATGGGATCAAAAAACTGAACAATACTATCTACATTCTTTCTTGAAGGAGCAACCTGATTTAAACTGGTCCAACCCTGAAGCCCGTCAGGCCATAGCTGATGTGATCCGTTTTTGGCTGGAACGCGGAGTTGATGGTTTTCGCCTGGATGTTGCTCATCTATACTGTAAAGATCCACGGCTAAGAGATAATCCTGGCTTTCTCCAACGTTGTAGCTGTAAGAGAAGCAACCAGGTCCGGCTTCTGGATCGACAATTAATACCAAATATTATGAGATTGCTTTCTTTGCCGGAGCTACAGGTGAAAAAATATAATCAGCATCAGCCCGAAACGCACCAGGTATTGAAGGATTTCAGAAAAATAATAGATTCTTACCCGGTAAAAACGAGTATTGGTGAAATAATGGCTGACAACCCTGCCCGGGCTGCCTCTTACTATGGTGATAATTGTGATGAACTTCATATGAACTTTTATTTTGAACTGCTTCACTGCCGTTGGAAGGCCTCTTCCTTTAGACGTTGTATAGAACTCTGGGAACAGGCACTGCCTGATGGGGCCTGGCCGGCTTATACTTTTAGCAACCACGATGTTAAAAGGGCTATTAGCCGGTATGGAAACGACGGTAAGGAGGATTTAAGAGCGCGTCTCTTAATGATGCTGCTTTTAACATTAAGAGGAACGCCATTTATATACTATGGTGAAGAAATTGGTATGAAGGAGGCGAAACTTAAACGTAACCAGTTGAAAGATCCAGTTGGAATCAAGTGGTTTCCCTTTCATCCCGGAAGAGATGGCTGCAGAACACCGATGCAGTGGGATCAGGACGAAAATGCAGGGTTTTCAAGCAATGAACCCTGGCTTCCCTTAGGACCGGAAATTTTCGAGCGCAATGTGACAGGGCAAAATAAAGAACCTCATTCGATGCTTAATTATACCAGGGAGCTAATCTGGCTGCGTAAAGAATTACCTGCTCTGTTAAATGGGAGTTATTATTCACTTACAGAACATATTCCTGCAGAGTGCTATTGCTTTATGAGGAAATCTGAAGAACAAAGTTTAATCGTATGTTTAAACTTTTCATCCCGCAGGCAGGAAATTAGCCTTGAATGGCTAAATGAAGAGTGTCGGATTATGGCATCTACCAACCCGAATAATAACAAAGGATTTATAAAAACTTCTCTTAAGCTTGAAGGGCTGGAGGGGTTAATAATCATGGTTGCGTGATTTAAATATTATGATATAATGATTATTGAGGAGGGATTCCCTAATGGAAACAGAAAATGAATTAGCTATGATCAGGAAGAAAGCAACTCTACTAAAGGCTCTATCCAACCCTGTGCGGTTATGTATAGTAAAAGAGCTTTTAGAAAGAGGATCATGTAATGTTACTTCAATGCAAAACTGCCTTCAACTTTCCCAGTCAACAGTATCGCAACATTTGGGACGGCTCAGAGACATGGGAATTATTGTCAGTGAAAGAAAGGGAACCGAAGTTCATTACAGCCTGGTTAATGAAGAAGCAGCATCTGTTGTTAGGGTTCTCTTCTAAGGCTTTTGATTAAAGGAGGTTAGTAAATTGTTAACGGTAACAACTACAGCAAAAGAGAAGTTCAAAGAATACTTAACCCAGGAAGGTAAACCTGATGCTTATATCCGCATTTATGTGAGCGGAGTTGGCTGAGGTGGACCAAGGTATGGTTTGACTCTGGAAGAGTCATTTCAAGAAGAAAAAGATCTAAGTGAAGATCTGGGTGATGTTAAAGTTGTTTATGATCAAGGAATTGCAAGTTTTGTCGATGGAAAAACTGTTGATTTCCATGACGGCCCTCAGGCAGGGTTCTCTATTACCGATCCCGGTTCTGCCGATAAATGTGATGGCGGATGCTGTTAAATTAAGAAAATAAGGAGATTTATATAATGGCTACAAAAAAAGAGCAGGTTTATAACTGCCAGGTATGTACGAATGTAGTAAAAGTTGTAGAAGAGGGTGTAGGAACCCTGGTTTGCTGTAATAAACCGATGGAGCTGCAAGCAAAGAAATAATCAGCAAACTGCTGATTCAATCTATTCATATTATAAAGCCGGGCTAGAATACTAGCCCGGCTTTATAATATGATCATTTTTATTCTATTTACCGGAAGGGAATAATTAATAGCTGGCGAATTAAAGTTACTTGTTGGTTTTCTTGCGTTCTTCTGCGAAAATTGTCAGGTATAAGCGGGAGGTGGATCTTGAAATGGATAAAATAATCTTTGGAGAAGTAACAGGGTGGATATTAGGATTACTGGCAATATATATTGTCTTTATCATTGCAGTCGGGATCTACTATTCACGTAACATCCGTGAATGTGACGATCATGTAGTTGCCGGGCGTGATTTGAACCTTGTATACATGATTGGCTCTGTTACCGCTACCTGGCTTTGCGCTGGAGCAATTCTTGGAGCGGCAGGCTATGCGTACTTGTATGGCATGCAGGGCACGATTTATGATCCCTGGGCCCCGGCCCTGACTCTTGTTTTAACTGGTATCTTTTTAGCCTATAGAATGAGGACTGCCGGTTACACATCAATTGTCGATTTTTACGATACCCGTTACAACCGTAGAATGAGTGTTTTATTTATGCTTTACCAGGTTGTCAGTACGATTTCCTGGATAGCCGGGCAGATGGTGGCACTAGGCATTATAGTGCATCTTACTACTGGATTTAGTTTTAGTATATCTATTATGGTCGGAACACTGGCAATTATTATTGTTACATACAGCGGTGGACTTAAAGCCCTGGCCAGGCTAGATACATTAAATGTGGTTATGATAATTATTGCCCTGGTAATCATGTTTCCTGTGGTGATTAATGCTCTTGGCGGATGGAGCGAGTTTGTTTCCAGCGCGGAAGTTTATGATTGGAATCCTCCTTTTGCCATGGTGCCGGTAGCGGCTCCGGAAGGCTTCCTCTGGTATGTAGGTCTATTTGGTTTTATTTCTTACCTGGCAGCCTGGTTCGGTGTAGGTTTGGGCGACCTCAGCTGTGCCATATTAATGCAGAGGGCCCTGGCGGCCAGATCAGCTAAGATTGCTTCTGCCGGGTTTATTACCGGAGGCTTGCTGTATCTGTCTATTGCCCTGATACCCGTTTTTATTGGTATAGCAGTTTACACTTATGGTTTAAGAGTATCTCCGGATAATGCTGAATTTGCATTGACCTGGGCAGTTCAGTATTTTATGCCGGAATGGTTCGCCGTTTTATTTGTTGTAATTATTGCAGGTGCAATCCTTTCTACCGCCGGTGACAGTGTGTTAATTAATGCAACCCTGGTTGGTCATAACATATATCGTTATCTGAAGCCGTCTGCCACTGGAGTTGAGACTTTAAGAGCTGTCCGTATTGCTATTCCTATTACTGCCCTGGTCTGTATGTTCATTGCTATCTATTTCGAATCAGTATATCGGTTAATCGTTTTCGCCGGTGTATTGGGTTTGCCTACAGTGGTTCCTGCTTTTGTCGGAGGGTTGTTTTGGAGAAAAACAAATGTCAAAGGAGCGATAGCTTCATTTTTCGCCGGACTGATCACATGGATCGGTGTTTTCCTGGCTGCCCTGCCTCACACCCTGCAAGCTAACATGGATATGCTGGTTGAAGGAGAGCCATGGGTAGAAGAAGCAATCTGGGACGCCCTTTTCTTTGCCACCATCCCGGCAGCTTTAGTATGTGCAGCTGTTCTGGTTATAGTATCTCTGAAGACCCAGAAATCTGATCCACCCAAACCGATGCTAAATGCGCAGGGTGAAAGCATGGAAGATAAGCCGCTTTTCTTCTGGTCCCGGCATTGAATACTGTTATTTGTCTATGAAAAAAGCAGGGGCAGAAGCGCACCGGCTATCATGGTCAGGCCGGTCAACTGATATGTTTGGATAGTCTTGGCATTTGCCTCGGTCAGCCTGGGAATATCATTGTAATATCTGCGAGCGACAATAATTGCCCTGTAAGCCAGGGGCAGGCTGATTAGGGGCAGCAGCCAAAAAATATTAAGACTAATAAGTGCTAAAATTAGAGTAAAAAGGTAAGCCAGACCAAAAAGCAGAGCATAAACATTCACAGCATTTTTCTTGCCTAAACGTACCACACCATTCATTTTTCCGCCTTTAAGATCTGCTTCATAGTCAGGATACTGGTTTATCCAGAGGACGTTGGCAATAATAAAGCCCAAGGGTATTGATGCAAGGACAACTTCAAAGGATATGGTATGAGCCTGGACCAGGTAAGTCCCAGTTGTAATCAGGGGTCCAAAAGTAAACCCAACTACCAGTTCACCCAACCCCCGGTAAGCGAGTTTCAGGGGCGGCAGGCTGTAAAATAAAGCGAAGAAAACTCCTGCCAGGCCAATCCAGAGAATGTTATACTCCCTAAAGAAAACAATAATAATACCAAGCAGGGAACCAAAAGTTATTGTGAGTATACCGATAACCAGGTTTTCCTGAAGAGTTAGCTTTCCGTCGATAATGGTTTTTTTCCCGCCGCTGAAGGGGGTTCTTTTGTCCGGAGTAACAAAAGTATCAACACCGCTTAAGTAGTCAATATATTCATTGATGGCATTTTTACCAATCTCAAGCAGGTATATAGCTGCGCAGCCAAGTAAAAACCAGCCCCAGTGAAAAGTGTCCAGATGGGCATAGGCAATAGCTCCGCCAACGGCCATTGGAATTGTTGAAGCAATCCATATTTTTGGATCGGCAATCTGCCAGAAACCACGCCATAAACGAATCACTTCCGGATGATTCACTGCTTTTCAACCTCCTGGCTGCCATTTTCCAACTCAAAAGCTTTGTGGACTGCCCTTACTGCTAATTCCCCGTATTTTTCTTCAATAACACAGGAGATACGATACTCCGAGGTGCTGATCATTTCGATATTGATGTTTTCCCCTGACAGCGATTTGAACATGCGCGAAGCAACACCCGGGTTGGTTTTAATTCCTATCCCTACTGCCGAGACTTTCACAATGTTGTTTGCAGCCAGCATTTCCTGGGCATCTATTTCTTTTG
>PXFD01000015.1 GCA_003564505.1 Syntrophomonadaceae bacterium | reverse complement strand
TGAGTAATCTAGAACAACTTATTTAATAGGACGGTGTTTTCATGTTAAATCAAGTAGTTTTAATTGGGCGTCTGACCCATGATCCGGAGCTTCGTTATACCGCTGGTGGCGGGGTGGCTGTAACAACTTTCAGCCTGGCAGTTAACCGTCCATTCACCAATCAACAGGGTGAAAGGGAGGCAGATTTTATCAAAATAGTTACCTGGAGGAAGCTGGCCGAGAATTGTGCCAACTACCTGAAGAAAGGCCAAATGGCTGCGGTAACCGGTCGCCTGCAGGTCAGATCATTTGATGACAGTGAAGGGATCCGTCGCAAGGTTGCAGAGGTTGTAGCTGACAATGTCCAGTTTCTTGAACGGAGCGGACGTGATTCAGAATCTTCACAGTCTGGAGATTCAGATGGCCCGGAAACCGATGATTTAGATATAAGTGGAGATGATGTTCCCTTTTAGTGGAAGGAGGTATTTACATGAGACGAGACAGAGGTAGAAAGCCTAAAAAAAAGATCTGCAGCTTCTGTGTTGAGAAGGTAGATGATGTAGATTATAAACAATATGATAAGCTGAAGCGGTTTGTTACCGAGCGCGGAAAAGTCCTTCCGCGTCGTATATCCGGTAATTGTGCAAAACACCAGCGGCAGTTGACCCGGGCAATTAAAAAGTCAAGAATTATGGCCCTGCTGCCCTTCAGCATGGAATAAATGCTCTTAATGACACTAACCCTGTTAAGGTGCCGGAAGCTTATGCCCGGCACCGTTTTTGTTGCAGGATAGATGGGTAGTCAAAGCGAATTAAAAACTAACAACTTGAAAGGAGTTATAAAAAATGCAGGTTATTTTAGAGCAAGATATCCCTAACCTGGGGAAAAAGGGTGAACTGAAAGATGTTGCCAGGGGCTATGCCCGCAATCATCTGCTGCCAAGAGGACTGGCAGTTGAAGCAACCCCTCACAGGTTGCGCGAATGGGAGCAGCGTCAGGAAAAAGAAGAGTTGCTTAACCGAGAACTTGAAGAAAAAGCCCGTGAGCAGGCTGAAAAATTGTTGAATAGAGAAGTTCACTTTAAAATGACGGCTGGTGAAGGTGGACGCTTGTTTGGTTCGGTTACAGCAGCTGACGTCGCAGAGAAGCTTGCGGCCGATGGTTTTGATGTTGACAAGAAGAAAATAGAGCTTTCAGAGCAGATAAAAAGCGTTGGTAGTTATACTGCTGAAATCCGGCTGCATTCCGGCATCAAGGCGGATATATTGATCAAGGTTGAAGCTGAGGAGTAGTGAACTGCAGGGGAGGTTGCCATAAATGGTTGTTTTAAGTGATAGAGTTCCACCACAGAGCAAAGAAGCAGAAATTTCAGTTCTCGGCTCTATGATCATTGACAGGGAGGCAATCTTCGCAGCAGTAGAGCTGCTTTCTGAACAGGACTTTTACAGTACTGCCCATCAGAAGATATTCTCGGGAATTATTTCTCTCAGTGAACGGGGCGAGCCGGTTGATCTCGTAACTTTATCAGAAGAACTTCAGCGCAATCAATGCCTGGATGAAGTAGGTGGCCGGTCGTACCTTGTTACCCTTGCTAATGCTGTGCCAACTGCCGCTAATGTTCAGTATCATTCCAGGATTGTCAGGGAAAAAGCAATATTAAGATCACTTATTCATACTGCTACTGGGATCGTATCTAAAAGTTTTGATGCCCCCTCTAATGTTGATGAATTTCTTGATGAAGCAGAGCAATTGATTTTTGAAATCGGCAAAAGAGGTAAACAGCAGGGATTTGCGTCACTCAAAGATGTCCTGGTTAAAGCATTTGATAATATTGAGAAACTTTATGATGAGAAAAAGGGGGTTACCGGTCTTTCAACCGGTTTTACTGATCTGGACAGACTAACCTCCGGTTTTCAGAAGTCTGACTTAATTGTCATCGCTGCCCGGCCCAGCATGGGTAAAACAACCCTGGCTCTAAATATGACCCAGCAAATGGCGGTGCGGGAAAAAATGGCAACAGCCTTTTTCAGTATGGAAATGTCAAAAGAACAGCTTGCTTCACGCCTGCTGTGTGCTGAATCACAAATTGATGCCCAAAATATGCGCAGGGGTTTTCTATCGCAAGAAGAATGGCAGAAACTGACAAAAGCGGTTGGTCCTCTGAGTGATGCTCCTCTATATATTGATGACTCAGCCAGCTTGTCGGTGATGGAAGTTAGGGCAAAAGCGCGCCGCCTTAAAGCTGAAAAAGGTTTGGAGGCAGTATTTGTTGATTATTTGCAGTTAATGCGTGGTTATGGGCGGGCCGAAAGCAGACAGCAGGAGCTTTCGGAAATATCCAGGGCCCTGAAAGCGCTGGCCAAAGAACTCGATGTTCCCGTTGTTGCTCTTTCTCAGTTAAGCAGGGCAGTTGAAAAAAGACCTGACCGGCGCCCTATCCTCAGTGACCTGATGGAATCGGGCGGTATTGAGGCTAATGCCGACCTGGTTATGTTTATTTACCGTGAATCTTATTATAACCGTGATTCTGAAAAGGGAAATATTGCAGAGATCAGCATAGCAAAACAAAGAAATGGCCCGACCGGACTGGTAGAGTTGTACTTTCTTGATCGTTTTACAAAGTTTGCTAATGTTGCTCGTGATCGTATTAAGGAAGAGGGGGGAGAGTAGTTGGCATCAAAAAAATATGATGTTATCATTGTGGGTGCTGGTCCGGCTGGTATTTTTACTGCTCTTGAATTATCTTCCTTCGGCAATTTAAAAGTGTTAATTATTGATAAAGGTGCCCCCCTGGAAAAACGCAACTGTAAAACCCAGGGTGAATATGGTCGCTGTCTGCGCTGCAATCCCTGTGCAGTAACCTGTGGTTGGGGTGGTGCCGGAGCTTTCAGTGACGGCAAACTTACCCTCACTTCCGAATTTGGCGGATTTCTTGATGAGTTTGTAGAACTGGAAGGAATTGATGATTTAATTAATGAAATTGATCAAGTTTATCTTTCTTATGGAGCTTCAAATACTGTATATGGTGAGGATCAGGAAGCAGTAAAAGATATGGAACGTAACGCTGCTGCTGCCGGCTTGAGCCTGATTCCGGCCAGGATAAGGCATTTAGGCACAGAAAATTGTTATCATGTCCTGAAAAAGATGTTTCGGGATTTAACAAAGTCGGCGGACATACTAATGAACAGATCAGTTGAAGAAATCATAAACGAAAATGGCCATGTTCGTGGAGTCAAGCTCAGCACAGGCGAAACCTATTCTGCTGATTATGTTGTTTGCGCACCCGGCAGGGTTGGTGCGGAATGGATGCATAAAGAGTCAAAAAGGCTGGACCTTAAAGGTGTCAATAATCCTGTTGATCTTGGGGTAAGAGTAGAAGTACCGGCAGTGATAATGGAAAAGCTAACCAGCCAGATTTATGAATCTAAACTGATTTACTTTACCAAGCATTTTGATGATCGAATTCGAACCTTTTGTATGAACCCATATGGAGTTGTTGTAACAGAAAGCAACGAAGGGCTCGTTACAGTTAACGGACACAGCTTTGCGGAAACGAAAACCAATAACACAAACTTTGCTTTGCTTGTTAGTAAAACTTTTACAGAACCTTTTACAGAGCCAATTCGCTACGGACGTTACATTGCCAGCCTGGCCAATATGCTTGGCGATGGGGTCATTGTTCAACGCCTTGGCGACCTGTTGATGGGGAGGCGTTCTACCCCGGAGAGGATAAAGCGTGGATTGGTCAGGCCAACCTTGCAAGAAGCGACTCCGGGTGACTTAAGCCTGGTTATGCCCTACCGCTACCTGATGGCAATTATTGAAATGCTCGAAGTGCTTGACAAGCTTGCACCAGGCGTAAATTCCAGGCATACCCTTCTTTATGGTATTGAAGTTAAGTTTTACTCATACCGTTTGAAACTAAGCAAAAATTTTGAAACAGAAGTAAAAAATTTATTTGCAGTTGGGGATGGCGCCGGAGTAACCAGGGGGCTTATTCAGTCTTCTGCTACCGGAAAGCTCGCAGCACGGGAGATTGCCCGCCGTCTTGAAGCCAACTGATAAACTTGATTTGTTTTTTATATAATGCTATAATTCTCTTTACAAACGGACTGCCCGACAGCTATGCCGTTTTTTTTCGATCATAACAGATGTTTTAACAATAAATTTGCTGTCAGGCCTTTACCGTGTCGTTAGGCTGAAAATACATTTACATAAATACACAATTTTATAGCCAGACGACAGGTGCCTAGGGAGATGATTCGAATACATCACGTGCTGCAGAAAGGATCATTCTAAATGGAACCGAAGTCTGTGTATGAAAACTTTAAAGCAAGCTTTAAAGTCAAGAATATTAGGGTCCATCATTTTTTGTTAATATCTTCTCTATTCCTTTTAATCTCACTTGCTATGTTTGATTACTTAAACAGTTATGTCTATGTGGTCATGATTGATGACAGGGAGATCGGGATTGTTCAAGATGCCAATGAAGTTGAATTATTTGTTGATGATTTAACGGAGCGGTGTAGTGAACTGTATGGAATGCATATTAAACCTGGAAAGAAGATTGCTCTTATAAAAGAATTTAGGCCGGATAGTGATACGCAGACGGAAACTGTTCAGCATGCCATACGCAGCTCTCTCGGTCTTTTAACTGAAGCAAAAATACTAAAAATTAATGGAAACCCTGTCCTTACCCTGTCTGAAGACACTGAACTTGATCTGCTGATTACCTCTCTTGCTGCAGCCTATTCACGCAACCAGGGAAATGTAAAAACCATAGAGTCAGTAGTTACTGATGAACTGACTTTAGAGTCGGCCCATGTTGAGCCGAGCGAGGTTAGCAGCGTAGAAGAGGCCGTGACTTACCTGGTAAGTTTTAAAAGTGGCGAGTCTATGCAGGCTTCATCTTTAATTGATTCAACAAACAGGGGATCTTTCTTCAGTCGTAATTCCGGCAATCTTTCCAGTCCTACACATTCGAGTTTTATTCCGAACGGATACGTGCAGGAAACTTCTCAATCTACTGAGCCGGTTTTTGTAAACGTAAGAACTATTGAGGAACTTGCTGTCCGGGAGCCAATTCCTTTTCCGACTGAAATTGAATATGATGACGAGATGTGGATAGTACAGAAAGATGTCTTAGAGCAAGGAAAAGATGGAATAAAGGAGCTAACTTACCATATCACAAGGGAAAACGGCGTAGAGATTATTAGAAGCAAAGTCAGCGAAAGGGTTATCGAAGAACCGGTAACCCAGCTTGAAGTCCATGGTACTGCCCAGGTTCCTAACATAGGCTCCGGCCGCTTTGTTTGGCCGGTGGAAGATGGTGGCGAAATAACGCCCGGAAGGGGCTTTAGTGAGTGGCATACAGGAATTGACATAGCGGCCGATCTCGGAACAAATATTTTGGCTGCCGATAGCGGTGTGGTCTGGTTTTCAGGTCGCGGAGGATCTCAGGGTAATTATATTATTATCTATCATGGTTCTTACTGGACCCTCTACCTGCATAATGAAGTTAACCTTGTGAATAAGGGAGACAAGGTCGAGAAAGGTGAAGTTATAGGCAGGCTTGGTTCAACAGGGCGCTCTTCGGGTCCCCACCTCCACTTTGAAATCAGGCTGGACGATGGCACCGGTGAGTGGATGGGCTACTATCAGCACAAGCCGATTGACCCATTAAGGTTTTTCAATCCCTGATGCTATATAAAAAATGCTTAAAGCTCTTTTCCTGTCGGGAAAGGGCTTTTTTAAGTGCCCTAATCAAAATGAAGGTTTTCTGCTAGATAAAAGCGAATTTGTGTTCTTAAAAACGTCGGAGTGTTCTAAAAATGACAGAAAAAATATTAGTAGTTGATGATGAAAAGCCAATTGTTGAAATATTAAAGTATAATTTGGAAAAAGAAGGGTTCCATGTTATAACGGCTTTTGATGGTGAAGCTGCTTTAAGTATGGTTCATAATGAAAAACCGGACTTAATAGTCCTGGATATTATGCTGCCCATAAAAGACGGTTTTAGTGTTTGCCGCGAAATAAGGTCATGCTGTGATACTCCTATAGTAATGCTAACAGCAAAAGAAATGGAGATGGACAAGGTCCTGGGTCTTGAGCTGGGAGCAGATGATTATGTTACAAAACCTTTTAGCGCACGTGAAGTTACTGCCAGGGTTAAAGCTATTTTACGTCGTAGTTCAGTTCGTAACAGTGACCAGGACAAGGGCACTATAACTGTTGGAAAGATAATAGTAGATCGTGATGAAGTCCAGGTTTATAATGAAGGTAGGCCGGTTGAGTTAACACATCGTGAGTTTAATTTGCTGGTCTTTTTGATGCTTAAGCCTGGTTATGTTTATAGTAGGGAACAGCTGTTAGACCAGGTTTGGGGTTATGACTACATTGGTGACGATCGAACTGTTGATGTTACAGTTCGCCGCTTACGTGAAAAACTAGAAAAAGATCCGGCTAAGCCTGAATATATATATACAAAAAGGGGTGTCGGCTATTTCTTTAGGCGGGGGTAAATTATTTAACAGCCTCCAGTGGAAAATAATATTTATTTATATAATGCTGGTTCTTTTTTCGCTGCAGTTAATCAGCGTTTATCTTGTGCAATCACTGGAACAATATTACCTGAGAAATTATAAAGACAGCCTGGAAAATCAGGCCCGTTTGCTTTCTGTATTTGTGCAGCCAGGCTTTGGGGAGAGGCAGTTTGCTGAAGAAGATACTATTCGCCTTGCCCGTGAGTTCAGGGATTTGCATGAAATGGAAATAATAATTCTCGATGATTTTGCCCATGTTGTAGGAACATCCGGAAGTCAGGCTATGATAGGCCGGCGTTTGATCAGGGATGAAATAACCAGGGCTTTGGCTGGTAATTTAAGCGATGAAATTCGTTATGATCCAACAAACGATGAGCGGCGCTATTATTTAGCTTACCCCATCATCAACGACCAGAATACTTTTGGTGTTATCTATTTAAGTGGATCGCTTCAGTCTGTTGATGATACCCTCAATGAAGTTAAAACAATTTTATTATCAGGAGTAGTCCTTGCTCTGGCTGTTAGCTTTTTGTTGGGAATAGTGCTAACTAAAACAATTACTTTGCCTATTGGAGATGTTACTGAGCAAGCAAACTTTATGGCCAGTGGTGATTTTTCCCGTAAAATAAAAGTGCAAACTTCTGATGAAATCGGCCGTCTTGGTGAAACGTTCAATTACCTGGCTGATCAGCTTAGTTTTACAATTAATGAAATATCAACAGAAAAAAGCAAGGTTGAGGCAATAATTAATAACATGAGTGATGGTATTGTTGCGCTTGATGGCAAAGGGAATCTGATTCAGGTTAATCCTGCAGCACAGCGCCTGATTGGAAACCTTAAGCTTAAAGTGCCGGAATTAAACCGTTCAGGTTTTAGCCTGCTGAGAAACTTGATCGGCTCTCAGGAAATGCGCAGGTTTATTCGCCGCCAAAAGCCTTTGAAAGCAGAGGTTTCCAGTACTATGCCTGACTGCACACTTGAAATTAAGATTGCCCCTTTCAAGGTGGATAAAGGGAAGTTGGACGGAACACTGATGGTTTTGCATGATATAACCCAGGAGCGAGAATTAGCCAGGCGTCAGGAAGAGTTTGTGGCGGATGTTTCGCATGAATTAAGAACCCCGCTCTCAACAGTTAAAAGCTATGTTGAAACTTTGCTTGACGGAGCAGCAGAGGAGCCTGATGTTAGGAGTCGCTTTCTAAAAGTGCTCGCCGTTGAGACTGACAGAATGGTAGCAATGGTCAAGGATTTGCTTGTCCTTTCGCAAATGGATGCAAGCCAGGCTTACTGGCAAAAGAGCGAAGTAGATCTGTACGGGCTGGCAAATGAAGCAGTTGAGCAGTTGAGGCAAAAGCTTAAAGTCTCATTTCCTGCAATAGCACTTGAAATAAAGCCAGGCAGTGCGATAGCATATGTAGATAGGGATAAAGTGATGCGTGTATTTACAAACCTGCTGAACAATGCCGTTAAATTTACGCCTCCCAGTGGTTCTATTAATATCACAGCCTCTGACGAAGGCAGTCTTATCAGGGTTTCAGTTGAGGATACCGGCAGCGGGATTCCCGAAGAAGATTTGCCAAAAGTTTTTGAACGTTTTTACAGAGTTGAGAAAACACGCAGTCGTGACTTTGGGGGAACCGGCCTTGGTTTGTCTATCGCGCGTAAGGTTATAGAAAGCCATGGCGGTTCAATCTGGATAGAAAGTAAGCAGGGTAGTGGGACTGTTGTAAACTTTACCCTGCCACGTTATAACGGAAAATAAGGAATGAAAACATGATCGAAACAATTAAAAGCACACTGCTTCTTATCCTTGTTGGTTTAAGTCTTTTGCTGACTTATCAGCTCTGGTATGGTCAAGTACCGGCTCAGGTTTTAGAGCAGGATACATATGAAAGAATAGTTGTTGAACAACCACGGGAACTGGAAAGGGTTGTCGAGCCAAAAAAAATCATACTCCACAAAGAAGAAGAGCTTAATGTTTATAAAAAAAGCAGTCCTAATTTTGGTCAAATATGGGATTTGTTGTCAACGACCCTTCAGCAGATCGGTTTAGATGCTTTAATAGATGAAGATGAGGTGCCTTTAGACTCCAGGCATCTGCTTTCATATTATATGCAACCTAAACTACCTGTAGGTGAAGGCCAGCCATGGCTTAATGAAGTACTTTACAGTGAAATTGAAAAAGTAGATTTGTATACTTTTAACGATAGTTTCTGGTTGGTGTTAAATGGCTCAAACAATAATAAGTTTAACTTGTTGCTGCCTCCCGGGAAAGCTGAGCAGTTTGATGTACTTCTGGATAATATTCAGGCAGACAAAAAACTTGCTTCTACAGTTTTGACGGAGGAGATGTTAACAGATCATGGAGTTTCCCAGTTGGAGGTAGAAGGAACTCTTTATGTGCCTGCTGAAACAGTATTCATGAGTGAGTATAATATGCAACACGAGACATTAAACCAGGACTTAATTCTAAAAACGTTTTTTGTTGATTACAGCATGGCAAGGGTAATAGAGGAAAAAGAAGGTGGCTTGATCTATACCGATGGCGAAAGGGGACTGCGTTTAACTGACACCGGGCTGGAATATTCATCGCCCCGGCTCGAAGAAGGGCAGGCCACATCAACTTATAGTGAAGCCCTTGTCACAAGCAGCAGTTTGATCAGCTATCATGGCGGTTGGCCGGATAGTTTGCGCCTTGAATCCCTCAAGCTGTCTGGTTGGGGGGATACTACCCACTACAGTGCAGAGTGGCAAGCTTACCTTGATGGGCACCCGATACTTATAAGCCAATCGACACGAGCATTATTTAATGATAATGGTTTAATTCATTATGCAAGGTCATTTTTCCAAGTCGAAAACCCAATTGTCCCGGAAAACGGTTTAACCCCCGCAGCTTCCTGGAATGAGGCTCTTGAGAAAGCTGTAAGCCAATATAAGGAAGGGTTTCCTGATAGAGCGGGTGCAATAATTCTTAAAGATATTTATCTTGGTTATGCGATAACAGCATCTCAATCGGGCTACATCGGAAAGCCGGTATGGTTAATTACTATTAATAACGAACAGTTTATTCTTTCTGCCTTTGAATTGGAACCGCTCAGGGAGGAGGATTTGTTGTGAATCTTGGTCGTGCCAAATCTATATTGATAATTGCCTTTACCGGCCTAAACATTTTCTTGGGCTACCACCTTTTCTGGCCTGACTTTGGCCGCCTGACAACTGTAGCTGTTACAGCAGAAGACATACAGGAAACAGAAGCTTTCCTAAATGAGAACAATTACTTTCTGGAAACACCCCTTGATCGATCGGTAAAAGTCGGCGATTTTTTAACTGTAGCTCCTGCAGTCGGATTTCAGGGTGACATTTTACAGCTCTTTATTAAAAAAGGTGCCGGAATTGTAGAGGCGGAGAATGCAAGCGCATACAAGATAGATAATAAGACAGCCTATGTTTATCCGGGTGGCTTAATCAGGATTACATTTGATCCCGCCCTTGAATTTAGTGATAATGGAAGTGAGCTTGATGAAGAGCAGTTAAAAGATAAACTGGAATCATTCATTAGTGATGAACTGATTATGCCGGAAGGAATAGTATATGACCGCATGGAAATTACGGATTCAGAAAAGATTGTTCTCAAGTATCACAGGCTATTAGAAGGAACACCTATATTTGCCAGCAACTTAAAAGCTTATCTGGAATCAGGTGATCTTCGTTTGATAGAAATATCCTGGTTGAATCCGGTAGAAAGGATTCCACCGAGAGAAATGGAAGTAATCTCTTCAACTGATGCCCTGACTAATCTGGTTGATTTGCTTGGGCCAAGTGACGAGCCGCTGGATATAAAGGGCATTGAATTAGGGTACTTTAGTGCAGAATACGAGGCTGAAAAATGGGAAATACCTCCTGT
>PXFD01000038.1 GCA_003564505.1 Syntrophomonadaceae bacterium | reverse complement strand
GGGCATATCTGCTGAAAATGTAGCCGTAAGATTACACAGGGCTAAACAGATGCTGGCAAAAAGATTAGGGGAAGAGGTGTCTGGCTATGAAAAAGCAAGCAGCAGGTAACAGCTTTGACCGGCTATTGGAGTATGCAACATCCAGGCAGCTTGATGCTTTGGCCGATGCTCACCCCTTAGAAAGAGCCGGTGTACACCAATTTTCTGCCGGCTTTGAAAGAAAAATGCAACTTCTATTTGCCCGGGAAGAAAAAAGCAAAAGGCTTGCAACCTTCAAAAAACGGGCTTTGCAAGTAGCCGCCGCAATACTTATCTTCATCCTCCTGTCAGGGCTAACGATTTTATCTGTAGAGGCCTGGCGGGTCAGGGTCTTAAACTTTATTATTGAAACAAACGAAAGATATACCAGTTTTCTTATTGATGACGGAAGTATTGATCACAGCCAATTTCCTGAAACCCCTGGAATGCATCTGCCTTCCTACATACCTGACGGATACACTCTTGAAAAAATAGAAACCTCAGGCAGCTTTTATGTGGTAACTTATGAAAATGAAGGTGGTGATTTAATTCAGCTAAAGAGATTACCCAGTGGCTCCTCGGTAGGCATCGACAGTGAAGACGCCTATCATGAGCAGCTACTTGTAAATGATGAGCTGGCCTATTACTACTTTAAAAATGATTACAGCACCTTACTGTTTGGATATAAAGAGAATAAATTCTTATTACTTGGCCTAATTTCTATGGACGAAATTATTAGAATGGCAGAGAGCATGGAATATATAGAATAATTTATTTAAAAAAATATAAATATTATGTAATAAATCGCCTCCCTTGTTCGTTATGCAAATAAAGGCCAAGCTGGGAGTGATAACCTTGAGTGAAAATGGCAAGCTTTCTGTATTAACAGTAACCTTTGGCGCGATTATCTTAATAACCTTATTCTTAATAGTCTACAACAACCTGCCAGAGGAAGAACTGCCACCAGAGCCTACCTCTTTTGATAATGTGATATGCCCTACCACATTCAGAGAGCTTACATCTACCTTTGAAGAGCTGAACATGATCATAAGAGAAAAGAGCTGGGTAAAATCAAGAACCCATTATGTTTATGAAGGCAGAGAGGCTATTGACGGCGAGGAAGCAGACAGACTTATCATTTACCAAAAGCTAAGCACTTACCCGGGCATCATCACTTCAGAAGAAACCTTTACTGTCTGGTTTGACAGCAGGTTAAATGTGATTAAAGGTGAAGATGAAGAGCAAGGTGAATTACCGGTAGAGCATGTTTCATCTTCCGCGCATGGTTCTTTAAATACTATTCTATCCTTGTTTAAAGAAGTCGAGCCCTGGCTTGATAACAACAGTATTGCCAACTCAGCAGAAGAACCAGAAATTACAATAGGGCACATGGAAAATGATGAAGAAGCATTTGCCGACCTGGGGGCTCCGGTTTACAGGGTTGATATAGTAAGGGTTGAAGAAGGTGAAATATTTGATGCTATTTATAGAAAGGTACTATATATAGCCGATTATGGCGATTACCAGGTAGTTGTTGGCTTAGAAATCCCTTCTGTTGTAGGGTTGCCGGCGCACTACTGGTTAGTCGAGCATTTTATATTCCGGTAGCAGCAGCTTTTTCAATTTGAACCTTAACCTCATGATCAACTCAATTAATCAAGGGTAATTTTAAAAAAGAGCAGAGAGTTGCGCATCAGCTCTTTTTTCTTAAACCGATAAGCCTGAACATAAATTAAAAAATCTTCCACTAATTGATTCGTTATCTTATATAACGGGGTTTAAAGATAAAGCTATTTAGCCATATTTT
The DNA here is from genome assembly GCA_003564505.1 of Syntrophomonadaceae bacterium. The sequence goes on along the minus strand of PXFD01000038.1, from coordinate 8,829 downwards.
CATAAGGAGGTTGTTGTTGTGAGAACAAACAGATATATCATATTGGCAGTGATATTAACATGCATAATGTTTATAAACATCGGCTGCTCAACAAATAGCTGGAAAAGCCAGCAATACACTTTTACTGGCACAGGCGAATATTGGGATGTAGAAGCAAGTGTAACGGAAAATACTTCGTCAACGTATCGAATAGCCTTTTCGTTAAATTACCTTCAGGACATGTCCAATCTTCAAGAAGAGCAAACTCTTATCATTAAATATTTATGGTTACCTGAAGATGTGGTGGCTATAAAAGACGAGATGGGTAATGTAGTCAATGTTATCCTTCCAGAAAAATTAAAAGAGCTAAGTGAAACTATACCGGTTGGCATATCGCTTGTTCAAGAACAGTCAGGTGTCCTTACCAAAACACAATTAGAAAGCAATGAGTTTTTTTACTTCTTTGATTATACGGTTGATGAGAGTATTGCAGAAATAACTAAAATGGCACAAACACTTAGTATAACCATACAATGGGGGGATCAGCAGGAAGATATTGTGTTAGTCAATACAGGTGACATGTAACCGTACTAAGTTGTGATTTTTATTGTTACGAAAATTCTTGAAAGGGGTTGAAGGTAATTATGGTTAAGGTGATCATTTCGTCCTTACTAATAATGTTTGCAGGGGTTTTACCGTTTATATATTTAACTGAGCTATTCCAGGGGGCAATGATGATAAGGCAAGAGCCTGAAATAACTATCTATTATCTACTAATAGCAGTAACTTCTTTTCTAATTGGATTTCTGTTTGAATTAGCCTCATTCAATAAGCGAAGCCCAGGCTTATCAAGATTGGCATAGCCATAATAGTGATTGGTGCTTTGTTAAGTATTTGGAACTATCTCAATTAAATGATGCTATATTGGTGCCTGGTGTTCACCGGGAAAACCTGTGAGCAACCTTGCTCCCACGAAAGCGCTTAAGCTCTTGCACTAACGATAGGCCAGCCCTCACACCCTCACAACTGATCTATTTGACAATTTCCTTCGATAGTATTAATATTATTAGCACTATCTCGATTTTATGTCATATGGTGGTGAGAATCAATGCAGGAATTTTTAGCGAAACATGCTGTTTTTACCGTTTCAGATCTTGATCAATATTTATCCACCCAGGGTACCGGCAAAACAAATACCCGTAAAGCGCTTCTAACCTATTATCGGAACAAAGGTTTAATCGTACCAGTACGCCGTGGCCTTTACCTGTCGGTGCCCGCAGGTGAGGATCCGGAGACAAGCCCGGTCGACCCTTATCTTGTAGCAGCCAAATTACAACCCGATGCGGTTCTTTCACATCATACAGCACTTGAGTTTCACGGCAGAGCCTACTCTACTTTTAACACTCTCTACTATACGGCTCGCCACCGGATATCACAGTTTGAGTTTAGAAATTATAAGTTTATAAGTGTGCAGGTGCCGCAAAATCTGCAGCTAATGGAAAAGGATTTATATGGAGTTGTTTTCCGTAACCGCTCTGGTGTTGAACTAAAAGTAGCCACACTTGAGCGAACTTTAGTCGATCTGTTAAATCGTCCCGATCTGGCCGGAAGCCTGGAAGAAATGTGGCGTTCATTAGAATCAATAGAGTTTTTTGATTTAGATCAGGTTGTAGACTATGTAGGCTTGCTCAACAATGCTACTACAGCTGCAAAAGTGGGGTTTTTCTTGGACCAACATCGAGAGACTTTAATGGTTGATGAAACTCATTTAAAAACGCTTCACCGGTTACGTCCTGACCAGCCCCACTATTTTGTCCGTGGAAAGCGCAGGAATAGCTTGTTTGTTAAGGAATGGAATCTTTTAGTCCCGGCAGAGATAATGCACGAAACATGGAGGGAAGTAGAGTGATTTTTTCAGCGTCAGAAGTACAGCCCCTGGCCAGATTGACGGGGTACAAAGCTGATATGATTGAAAAAGTTTTGCATTTATTGTGTTTACTAAATGCCCTTAATACCCATCCTTACCTCAAGGATAAGTGGGTTTTAAAAGGCGGTACAGCCCTTAATTTATTCAGCCAATACCTGCCCAGATTATCGGTAGATATTGACTTGAACTATAACGGCGCGCTTGATCGTGAAATAATGCTTTCCGAAAGACCAAAATTTGAAGCGGCTATACAAGCAGTTTGTACTCGGGAAGGATTTAACGTTAGAAGAGTCCCTGATGAACACGCCGGCGGAAAGTGGAGGTTAAACTACCAGAGCTACACCGGTCAATCCGGCAACCTTGAAATTGATCTTAACTATATGTGCAGACAACCTTTATAGGAGAGCAAGCCTTCTGATTCATATATGTTAGGGTCGTTTAAAGCCATAAATATCCCAGTGCTCGATATCCACGAAATAGCAGCCGGTAAGCTGGCTGCACTATTATCGCGAGGTCAAGCGAGAGATCTTTTTGATTCTCACTGGCTTCTAAAATCAGAGGCGATTGTTTCTGACAAATTACGCCTTGCTTTTATTGTTTATGGAGCAATGAGTCGCATTGATTGGAGAGATGTTACTGTTGAAAACATTAATTTCGAACCAGCAGAGCTTGCTCGGCAACTACTGCCTACGTTAAAGGCCGGTACAGCTGAAAAGTATGGAACTCCAAAGGATTATGGCCTTTACCTGATTAGAGAATGCCGAGAACGAATCTCTGCCGTGCTGCCTTTTACCGCTCCTGAAAAAGCTTTTCTTGATCTACTCCTGGACCAAGGCGTAATCGATTCAACCTTATTAACCGCCAATACCAGTCTTCAAAAACGGATCCAAGATCAACCGCTTCTTCAGTGGAAAGCACATAATGTGCGAAAATATAAAGGTCTGTCGAAATAATAAATTACTCATTACTTGACAAACTCCAAGTGCATATTTCAGTCTCACAAACGATAATTATTGAGACAGTAAAAACTTCGATCTAATAATGGGCTTTTTGCCCCTAAAAATAGTGCCAAAATATATTCCCGTATCAAATTTGCGGTAACGCTACTTTTGTGATTCTGCATTTTGAATTAAACAGAAAGGTTTTCAGTGAAGCCATGTTGTAATGGAGGAGAGCTTACATTCTACAACTTGTATTGTAGAATTGTGCAAGTAGGTTGACATTTTGTTATTAGTTTTTAAAATTTGCAGCCTTATATTTGTAAATGTGACATGCAGCTTCTCTTATGTTCTAATAATTAGCAGTTAAATAAAAAGCGGAACCTCATTTTAAGGCTCCGCTTGTAAGCATTATCTTTATAAAACGAGTTAATTTTACTCGTTTTTCTTCTCCTCCTCTTCCCGCAGCATGCGGCGCAGGATTTTGCCAATCATGGTCTTCGGCAGTTCATCCCTGAATTCTACCAGTTTCGGTACTTTGTAAGCAGCGAGGTTGGCCTTGCAGTATTCTGTTACTTCTTCTTCGGTCATTGACTCGCCTTCTTTTAGAACTATATAAGCTTTTAGAGTTTCTCCACGGTATGGGTCGTTTATCCCTGCTACTGCTGCTTCCATAATTTTTGGGTGAGTATAGAGTACTTCTTCAATATCCCGAGGGTAGATGTTGAAACCTCCGGCTATCACCATATCTTTTTTCCTGTCTACAATATAGGTATAGCCTTCTTCATCTACCTTGGCAATATCTCCGGTAAAGAACCAGCCATTGCGAATAGCCTGGGCATTTTCATCCGGCATGTTAAGGTAACCTTCCATAACCTGGGGGCCTTTAATACAAAGCTCACCCACTTCACCGATTGGCAGCTCTCTGTCTCCAACTTCCACATCTACAATCTTAAATTCAGTGTCGGGCATGGGCAGGCCAATACTGCCAGGTTTTCTTTTGCCGTAAACGGGGTTAGCATGGGTAACCGGTGAAGTTTCAGACAAGCCGTATCCTTCAACCAGGCGGCCGCCGGTATTTTTTTCAAATTGCTGCTGAACTTCTACCGGGAGGGGCGCAGCGCCGCTAATACAAATCCGGATCGATTTAATATCATATTTGCTCAAATCAGGAGCATTGTTGATGGCGACGTATATAGTCGGAACGCCGGGGAAGAGAGTCGGTTTTTGCTTGTCAATAGTTTTAAGTACATCTTCAAGAACAAAGCGGGGTAGCAGGACAAGTTTGCCGCCACTTAGAAGACCAAGGTTTAGGACTGTGGTTAAACCATAGCTGTGGAAAAAGGGCAGAACCCCCAGGGCCACCTCTTTGCCGTCCTGGTAATCAGTGCACCATGATTTTACCTGGTACATATTTGCCACCAGGTTGCGGTGTTGTAAGACAGCGCCTTTTGAAACACCGGTTGTTCCCCCGGTATATAAGAAAACTGCCCGGTCTTCCGGGAGCACTTCAACAGCAGGTGGTTTTTTGCCTTCATGCTTCTTGATCAGGTCGGTAAATTTATAATCTTCGGGAGCTATTTCCACCCTGTCGCCTTCTTTTTTCTCTTTCGCAACCGTGTAAAGGAAGCTTAAAAAACCGGGGAAATAATCTTTTATGTTAGAGACAATAACATTTTTCAGGTTTGTGTTGGGCTGGATATCTTTAATCATCTTATAAAAACGGGTCAGGGTGATGATTGTTTCAGCTCCAGAATCTTTTAGCTGATATTCCATTTCCCTGGCTACATACAAGGGGTTACAGGGGACAACTACTGCTCCTATTGCATGAGCTGCAAAAAAAGCTATGGGAAACTGGGTGCTGTTAGGTAAGTGAATTGCAACACGGTCACCTTTTGTCACGCCAAGTTCAGTTAGGGCGCTGGCCATGTTTTCAACCTGGGTGGCAAGTTCTCCGTAACTCAACTCACGGCCCATAAAGTGAACAGCTGGTTGTTGTTCGTAAGTTTGGGCGGCTTTTTGGAATAGCTGGTAAAGTGATTGTGAAGGATAGTCTATACTGTGGGGTACTTCAGGTTCGTAATGCTCGAGCCAAACTTTTTCCATTAAAAATTTCCTCCTTTTGATAGATGCTATTCGGCATATGTTGTTTATTAGTAGATTCTCGGTAATTTTCTAATTCCCTTCTGTGTTAAAAAAATTATGAACAAATCTGCGCTAGCGTTAAAATATTCTAAAAATAAACCAGGTAATCATTATAATTTCCAAAATTAATTTAAGTGGGAGGGCAGTCCAGAATCCAATTGAAGCTCCCAGGCCCGATTTGAATGCTTGACTGCTGTTTTTCCTGGCGATAAGGTCGGCCAGGGTAGCGCCGATAAATGGGCCAATTAGAAGCCCTACGGGAAAGAAAAATATCCCTACCAGCAGGCCACCGGCAGCTCCCCACAGTGCAGCCCTTGATCCACCAAAGTAGTGGCTGCCCATTGCGGAAAAAAGATAATCAACCCCTACTACGGTCAGCGCTATAATTGCCTGGATCGTCAGGAAGAACCATCCAAAAGCTTCAAAACCGGTAATAAGCCCGTAAATAAGCATGCCCGACCATATAATCGGCGCGCCGGGCATAATAGGAAGCAGTGTTCCAACCAGTCCAACTAAAAATAAAAGAAAAGCTGTTATTAAAGCAATGATATTGATCATAAACAACCTCCAGGTATTGAATATATTTATGTCCTACCAGAATGTTTTATACTTGCCATTATCATAGCATATTTGCCAAAAAGAAAAGATGAAAGAAATATATTTGCAATAATATAATTTTCACTAAGCAGGAATGAACAACTTCAGGTCGAATAATTTATACTAATGAAGTGAGAAAAATGAAAAATATGGGAAAGGGGGTAAGATATAAAATAATTCATTAAGTAAATTTGAATGTCAGAATATATCATTATTCGGGAGGTGATTCACGGATGAAGGATTACAAGCTTGAAGTGTGGGCAACAGTAATCTGTTTTATCATTGTAGCTGTAATCGGTGGTTTTTTCAGTTCATTTGTTGTTATTTTGAATGAAGTTTTCTTTACACAGGTGCCTACACCTGAGGGTTTGGTTGAATTTTACGGTGAAACAATGTTTTTGATTAAAGAGAATCTCACGGTAATGGGTTTCCCACTGCATTATTTCTTATTGATTATGTTAAGTTGGATCGGGGTCACTATTGTTGGTGCAATCTGGTGCGTAATTATGGATAGAATTGAAGAAAGGCAAAGAGCATAAAAAGAGGGGAGGGATTCGTAATCCATGGAACCAAGAGGTGAAGTTTTTGTATTAGGTTTAGTGCTAAGTATTGTAGTACTTTTAATTTCTGTCCTTATTTCTGTATGGGCCCGCCGCTTTACCCGCAGTTTAGGTGATTATTATGTGGCCGGCCGCAGCATTGGTGCAATAAACAATGGTTTGGCCATGGTTTCACTGGCCTTAAGTTTAACTACCTTTATCGGGTTAACTGCGCTTATCATTGAAGGTGTATATATTGCCGTTGCAGTTTATGCATCATTTACTGCTGCTTTTATCGGTTTGATGATTTTGGCAGCGCCATACCTGCGTAACCATAAGTCATTTACAACAATGGCCTTTATTTCTGAACGCTATGGCAGCAAAACACTGCGTTATATGTCTGTTGTTGTTATGATGGTTGTCAGTGTACTCTACCTGGCAGGCAACCTTAAAGGTATCGGTATTGTCTTTTTCTTCTTACTAGGTGTTCCTGAGGTTGTAGGAATTGTTGTAGGAGGGCTTGTTGTAACACTATATGTTACACTGGGTGGGATGTACGGTGTTACTTATAACCAGACCTTCCAGACTATTGTTCTTCTGTTCTGTCTCCTGCTGCCGGTAGCGATGATATTGAGAGCCCTGGGTACTGCCGGCTGGTTTTTCCCGCCCCTGGGCTACGGTGACATGGTCCCGGAAATGATCGAGTTTGTACCTCATTATTTTTGGGCAATGCTGGAGCATCCGATCACCTATATTGCCATCTTCCTTGGGTCGTTTTTTGGTATAATCGGGCTGCCTCACTTTGTAATGAGGTTCTTTACCGTTCGCGATGCCAAGGAAGCGCGCTGGAGCATGATTCTCTGTGTGTTCCTGGTTGGTCTTGTTAATACTACAGTATACGCAACAGGGTTTGCTGCGGTCTACTACATGTCAACCACAGCCGGGGTTGATTTGACCCCTGCGGCCTATGACTACATGGTTTTCATCCTGGTTGAAGCTTTAGCCGGGCAGGGCTGGTTGGCCCTGGCAGTAGCCGGTTCAGTTGCGGCAGGGCTTTCCACCGTATCCGGGCTGTTGATGATTATGGGCGCCGGATTAATTCATGACCTTTATGGTGAACTTAAGCCGGATGTTGATGATGAGAAGAAGCTGAAGCTATCTTACCTGGCCATGTTCGTAGTCGGAGTGCTGGTAATTCTCTTCTCATTGAATCCTCCTGAATTTATTTTAAAGGCAATTATGTGGGCATTTGGTATTGCAGCTGCCGGTCTCGGGGTACCGATTGTGCTCGGGATCTGGTGGAAGCGGACTAACAAGCAGGGTGTTGGCGTGGGAATGACAGTTGGAACTCTCGTTGCTTTTTACGGCTGGGTTATGATCGAGCTTGTCGGTATGAACCCGGTTGATGTGCCTTTCCCCTTCTTTAACACCTACCTTTACGGACCGATGGGGTGGATTAAATTCACAGTTCTGGCAGTTACATTCTCATTTATATTGACTGTCATAGTATCTTGGCTCACTCCGCCTCCGGAAGAAGAACTTCAGCGCCAGGTTGATGAGATGCACGGATGGACCGACTATGATCCGAAGCGCTATAACAGCAAAGCTTTACCGATAGCTGTTGTGTTCATCTCAGTCTTTTTCTTGTGGTTTATGACGACTCTTTATGATGTATTTCCCAAGTAACTCCTGCGGCCCTATACGAGGCTTTCCTTAAATGGGAAAGCCTCAGAGGGTCGTTATAAATACTTGCAGGAGGTGATGGCTTTATGGAGAATTGGGACAAACTATCTAAAATGCCTTACAAAGAAATTAAGGAGATGCAGGATCGTAAGCTGAAGGCCTTTATCGCCAACCAGATCTATCTCTATAGCCCATACTACAAAGAAAAGTTGAAAGAGGAAAATATCGATCCTTTTAAAATTAAAGGTGTAGATGATCTGCGATATCTTCCCTTTACTTACAAGTGGGATATTGCTCCGACCGATGAAGAACCCCAAAAAGCAAAAGACTTTGTGATTCGTCCGGATGAAGAGCTTTCCGAAAAATACGGCCACCTGGCCAAGATGTCGATGACAGGCGGTAAAGCAATGGTCGAGGAGAAGGTTTTTGACTTTAAGCCGGTTCATATTCATTTCACTACCGGCAGAACCGCTTTGCCGACTCCCTTTGTCTACTCCAAGCGTGACCTGGAAAACATCAGGGAATCAGGTGCTCGCTTGCTTAACGTTTTCGAAGTCACCAGCGATGACATCGTTGTTAACTGCTTCCCCTTTGCACCCCACCTGGCTTTCTGGCAGACCTTTTTTGCCGGGGAGAAAGCTAATGTTGCGGGTTTCCACAGTGGTGGTGGGAAAATAGTAGGTACCAAAAACCTGATGGATGCCTTTGAATATTTGCGTCCTACAGTTGCGGTGTTTATACCTGGTTACTGTTACTATTTCCTGCGGGAAGCTGTAAAACAGGGAAGGGATTTTTCTTCGATAAAGAGGATCTTTTTCGGAGGAGAGAGAGTGCCGCCCGGTTTAAAAGATAAGATCAAGGAACTGTTTGCCCAGCTTGGCGCTGAAAATGTAATGGTGCTGGCCACTTATGGCATGACCGAAGCCAAGGTTGCCTGGCCGGAATGTCCCTCCCATGAAGAATATCATGGGTACCACCTATATCCGGACATGGAAATATTTGAAACTATCGATCCTGAAAG
>PXFD01000115.1 GCA_003564505.1 Syntrophomonadaceae bacterium | reverse complement strand
GGGGGGCATTTTATAGCTGGAATTCTGAATAACCGATAAATCACGAATATGGACTACGTGGAATATACGGTTGCCCTTGCTGCTAAGACAGTACCCGGTCAGGTAGTAATTATTAAAACGGCTTAACAATCCATACGGTTCAATAATCCTTTCAGTTTCCTCACCATCATAAGTACGCAGATACTTAATCTTGATCCGCTTCCTATAGCGCAAAGCACTGAATATTTCAGTGACCATTGCGGCGAACCGATCCGGATCGGCCGGTGCCGGCTCACACACATGAACATGGTTCTCAATTTCATTAATGAGCAGGTTGTAAATGCTTACTCCGGAAAGGGTTTCGGCCAGCAGTTTACGCATCACCTTGTAATAGGAATCCTTTAGCATGCCCCGGTACTGGGGATAAAGGCTTAGAGCAGCGTAAAGCGATTCATTAAGGTTAAATGAATTATCTGCCTGCTGTCCTTCCAGCAGGTAATATGTTTTACGATCACGCTTAACCCGCTTGATGCTAACCAGGGGTGCTGGCAGCTGATCATCAAGCCATGGATAACGATCCTGATCAGGAATTCCTTCTTCTTCCAAATCTTCATCGTGAGCCAGTGGATCAAATAGCAATTCAAGCCGCTCCAGGGCCCTGTAAATTGTTTTCCTCGAAGGAACAGTCCCTTTAATTTCTTCGTATGCTACTTCAAGATCCTCAATGGTAGCGCCACCCAAAGGTGTTTTTTCAATAATCCTAACCAATATGTTTGTTATCGCTTCAGGGTGATTACAGCGTGGTGATCTGACAGCCAATATATCCCCTCCTGCTTCAGGAAAACAGTTTTAAGCATACAGATTTCTTTCTAAATTCTGCAAAAAAACCCCTTGTCCTGCAACAGTAATTAGCAAGTTTGATACCTTAAGCTGATTTGTTACTAGAGGTAATCGCTCATAATAATGTCATCTCCCTCGGGAGCAGACCTGGCAGAAGCTCTTTTGGCAAGTGACGACATCGTTCCTGCTCCTACGGCTGCAACTAGTTGAACTGCTTCAGCCAGCTCTTCTTCACTTATTCCCATCTTCCTTGCAACTGCAAGGCGAGACTCAGCTCATTTTTCACAACGCAGAGCCAGAACTACCGCGATATGAATCAGCTCTTTTGTTTTAGCATCAAGGGCGCCGGCCTCATGAACTGATTCAAAATAATCAACAAATTTTACCCTTCCGTTCCTTGCTGTTGTCATCATGCTCACCTCCTTTCGCTGTTATCCTTACTCCTTACCTGTAATGACTTCCACTAAGTTTTCCTGCCAGTCCGATTGCTGGTGGACCGATTAGAGCGCCCAATCCCAGGATAATAAAAGCCGGACCCCAGACAGAAGTGTATCCCAGCTCAGCAACACGGGCCGGTGAATTTGTCAGGTCAAGGATTACTCCAAAGACAGCAGGGGCAACGGCTGCTGCCGACCAGCCCAGCAGCGACTGCAGAGCCATGGCGCTGCCCAAAGAACCAAATGGCACGAGTTCTGTAACGGAGGTTGAAAGAACAGATGATTCAGCAGTTACCAGCACTCCGTATACCAGGCTGAACAGGACAATAATAACTGCAGGCCAGGGTTTAATCCAGCCAAACAAAAAAGAACAGGCTGCGCTGGCAACCATAATTACCTGAATAGTCCGCACCCGGCCGAAACGATCTGAAAGTGAACCAGCCAGGGCTGTGGAAAAACCGCCCACCATAATAATGGCTGCCGAAAGCACAGCTCCGTAGCTGGTGGCTACAGCCACATCAAAATTTCTGCTGACCATTGCTGCCGCAAAAAAAGCTACAATCCAACCACGCATACCAAACATCTCCCACATATGTGCTGCATATCCAAGCATTACCAGCAAAGCGGGACGGTTATTTATGACTGACTTAAAGGATGCTTTTTCCTCTCCTGTTTTAACAGGAGGCATGCTGTCCAGTGAAATAGCGGCCAGGATACCGCCGGCGATCGGTCCAAGCGAGGTAACAAAAATAGCCGTTCGCCAGTCGAAAAGGCCGGACACCACTCCACTAAATAAAAGTGATAAAGCAGTGCCCAGAGAAAAAGCGCCCACGTAGAGGCCGATTGCCCAACCCCGTTTTTCCGGGCCAAATCTGGCCGAAACCATCTTTAATCCCGGCATATAGGTTCCAGCAAGGCCAAAGCCGGTCAGGCACCGAAATATTAAACCTGTAGTAAATGAGTCTGCAAAAAGAGCAAACGCAATCCCGGCCAATCCGGCCCAGATTGCTGAGAAGACATAGATCTTTTTTGTATCTATATAATCCGTTAATGTCGATAAAATAACAACCAGGATGATATAACCAACCTGGTAAGCACTGTATATTAAGCCCGCTTCAGTATTACTCAGGTTCCATTCCTGCTTGATGATCGGTAAAACCGCAGAGTAATTAAGCAGAACCAGCATGGTTCCAATCTCGGCGATACAAAGCAGGTAAAGCCAGGTTTTATCACGCATAAATCACCT
>PXFD01000073.1 GCA_003564505.1 Syntrophomonadaceae bacterium | reverse complement strand
GACCGGGTTTTAGTTGAACTATCGCCTTACGATTTGTCTCGGGGGCGTATTACCTACCGTTATAAGTAAGGAGGTTCGTTATCGTGAAGGTGAGGCCCTCAGTGAAAAAGATGTGTGAAAAATGTAAGATTATCCGGCGCAAAGGCAGGGTCGTTGTGATCTGCCAGAATCCAAAGCATAAACAGAGGCAGGGTTAAAGATCCTGCATCGCCGAATACAAAATTATTGGGGATGAATCATTCCAAGGAGGTGTTGAACGGTTGGCTAGAATCGCAGGTGTAGACTTACCGCGTGACAAAAGGGTAGAGGTTGCACTCAGCTATATTTATGGTATTGGCAAAAACCGCGCAGCTGAAATATTGAAGCATGCCGGAGTGGGTTCGGAAACCAGGGTCAAGGACCTGACTGAAGACGAGCTCGGGCGGCTGCGTGAGTTTATTGATAAGAATTATAACGTAGAAGGAGATTTGCGGCGGGAAGTTGCCCTTAACATCAAGCGCCTGGTTGAAATTGGTTGTTATAAAGGGATCAGGCACCGACGTGGCATGCCGGTGAGAGGGCAGAAAACCAAGAACAATGCTCGCACTCGCAAAGGGCCGCGGAAAACTGTCGGCATACGTCGTAAAAGTTAGTAAAAAGCAGAATATTGTTAAGAAGGGAGGAACTAACTTAAATTGGTTAAGAAAAAAGTTACCCGCACCAAGAAACGTGAAAGAAAAAATGTTGAGCGCGGGGTTGCCCATATTAAATCAACCTTTAACAATACTTTTATCAGCATAACCGATCTTAACGGGAATGGCATTTCCTGGTCCAGCGCCGGTAATGTAGGATTTAAAGGTTCACGTAAATCAACGCCTTTTGCTGCCCAGCTAGCTGCAGAGTCAGCAGCCAAGGTTGCTATGGATCATGGCATGAGACAGTTGGAGGTATACGTTAAAGGACCCGGCGCGGGACGAGAAGCGGCGATTCGTTCGCTGCAGGCAGCCGGTCTAGAGGTTAATGCAATTAGAGATGTAACTCCAATACCGCATAATGGATGTCGTCCTCCGAAAAGGCGGAGAGTTTAGTTATTTCATATTGAAGGAGGTGTAACATTACTTAAATGGGACGCCACACTGGAGCAGTTTGTCGTTTGTGCCGTAGAGAAAAAGATAAACTATATTTAAAAGGTGATCGCTGTTATTCTGATAAATGTGCTGTAATCCGGCATGCCTACCCACCTGGAGAACATGGCCAGGGCAGGCAAAAGTTTTCAGAGTTCGGACAGCAGCTGCGTGAAAAGCAGAAAGCACGCCGTATATATGGCGTTATGGAGAGGCAGTTTCGCCGTTATTTCAAAGAAGCTGACCGCCGCAAAGGGGTTACCGGTGAAATTTTGTTGCAGATATTAGAAAGCCGACTTGATACTGTTGTTTATCGCATGGGGCTGGCCAGGTCCCGAGCTGAAGCGAGACAGTTGATCAACCATGGCCATTTTGAAGTAAACGGCCGCAAAGTTGATATACCCTCTTACCTGACCAGGGTTGGAGATATTGTAGCTGTTCGTGAACATCGTAAAAGCAAACCGGTTTTTAAACAAATAATAGCAGACAGGGAGCAGCAGGGAGTAGTGGATTGGCTGGAAGTTGACCATGAAAAACTTGAAGGAAAAGTTACAAGGGTACCGCAGCGTGATGAAATTGATGTTCCGGTAACTGAACACTTCATTGTCGAGCTCTATTCCCGCTAATTTGCCAGTTGACCCTCAATATATCAAACGAGGAGGGTAATGTAGATCGTGATGATAGAAATTGAAAAGCCAAAAATAGAATTTATTGAGAGCGATGAACAGAGCAATTATGGCTGTTTTATCGTTGAGCCTTTGGAGAGAGGTTACGGAACCACTCTGGGTAATGCTTTACGCAGAATTTTACTTTCGTCTTTACCTGGCGCGGCTATAACCAGCGTCAAGTTTGATGGTGCCCTGCATGAATTTTCAAGCCTGCCCGGGGTTCTGGAAGATACAATTGAAATAATTCTCAACCTGAAGGCGGTATCACTGAAAATACATACCACCGATCCTCAGAACCTGGTTATCGATACTGATAAAGCAGGTGCAGTCAGGGCAAAAGATATCAGTGTGCCTTCTGATGTAGAAGTTCTGAACGAAGACCATTACATCTGTACACTTGAAGAAAATGCCCGGCTATACATGGAAATGACTGCCGAAAACGGAAGAGGATATGTGCCTGCTGAACGCAACAAACAAGCTCAGCAGCCAATTGGGGTGATACCTGTTGACTCGATGTTTTCTCCAATCCGTAAAGTTAATTTCAAGGTTGAAAATACCAGGGTTGGACAGGTTACCGATTTTGATAAGCTAACCCTTGAAATTTGGACAGATGGCAGTATTGCCCCCGATGAAGCAGTCAGCCTGGCAGCGAAAGTATTAAATACACATATTTCGCTATTTGTTAACCTGACTGAGAAAGTGGATGAGGTTGAAATTGCCTCAGACAGCAAGGAAG
>PXFD01000162.1 GCA_003564505.1 Syntrophomonadaceae bacterium | reverse complement strand
GGGAAATAATTAAGAAAGAAGTTGTTGCCAACATGCTGGCGCTGGGCGTAATTAATGCTGCTACAAATTTAATTGACCGGCAAATATTTAAAGACAGCATTTTTCAGATGGCGCCCAAGGGTAGCGGCGAGTTAAACCAGGAGGCTTTTGACCTGGGTTATAAACTTTTTGAAGAAGGTGCCGGGCAGGGGATAAATCTTTCTGCAGAAAGCAATAAATAGGCATTAACGCCAAATCAACCAGATTGCCTACATTTTTAATAAATTTTAAAGATTTTTATTCCGTGGCCTGCTTTTTAGGGGGCCTTTTTTTCTGTCCGGTGTGTTCTTTTAATTCTGCCTTGTATTTAAAAGAATGGAGCAGTATAATTATTTAGTGTGAGTTAAGGAGAAATTTTCGCTATCATAAATGTTTTATTTTTATTGTTGTAATGAGGTGACCAGATGTCTGAAACTACGCTTCCTCCTGTTTATGAACCTGCTGAGGTAGAAGCCAGCAGGTACCAGTTCTGGCTGGATGGTGAATATTTTAAAGCTAAACGGAACTTTGATAAGACACCCTATACCATAGTTATACCCCCGCCAAATGTAACCGGGTCTTTGCATATGGGGCATGCTCTTAACAATACGATCCAGGATATTCTGATCCGCTGGAAGCGAATGCAGGGCTATGATACCCTCTGGCTGCCGGGTTGTGATCATGCCGGGATTGCTACTCAGAACGTAGTGGAGAAACATCTGGCAGAAGAAGGTAAAAGCGCTGCTGAGATGGGGCGCGAAGCATTTTTAGAGAAAGTCTGGGACTGGAAAGACACCTACCATGCCCGGATTACCCGGCAGCTTTACCGCTTAGGAGTTTCCTGCGATTGGTCTCGCGAACGGTTTACCATGGACGAAGGTTGCTCCAGGGCAGTGCGGAAAGTTTTCGTTGATCTATTCAGAAAAGGGCTGATTTACCGCGGTGACTATATGATTAACTGGTGTCCACGCTGCCACACTGCCCTTTCTGATATTGAAGTTGAGCATGAAGACGAGACATCATCGATTACCCATATCCGGTACCCTTTAAGTGACGGTTCAGCCTCGATTACAGTAGCGACTACGCGCCCGGAAACAATGCTCGGTGATAGCGGAGTGGCTGTTCACCCCAAGGATGAACGTTATGCCTCACTGGTCGGCAAAAAAGTTACCCTTCCTCTTTTAAATAAAGAAATTCCTATTGTGGCAGATGATTATGTTGATCCCGAATTCGGCAGCGGTGCCGTTAAGGTTACCCCAGGTCATGATCCAAACGACTTTGCTATCGGGCAGCGCCACAATCTCCAGATAATCAAGGCTATCGATGAAGATGCAAAGATGACTGAGGCAACCGGTCCTTATCAGGGTATGGATCGATATGATTGCCGTAAGCAGGTGGTTGAAGACTTAAAAGCTCTAGACCTGATAGAAAAAATTGAAGATCATGAACATGCCCTGGGGCGCTGTCAGCGCTGCCATGTCGTAGTTGAACCGCTTATATCCAGGCAGTGGTTTGTTAAAATGAAGCCTTTGGCTGAACCGGCCCTGGAAGCAGTGAAGGATGGTCGAACAGGCTTTGTTCCGCCAAGGTTCGCCCGTACCTATAACAACTGGCTTGAAAATATTCATGACTGGTGTATTTCAAGGCAGATTTGGTGGGGGCATCGTATCCCGGCCTGGTATTGCGAATGCGGCGAAGTGATTGTCAGCTATACCGAACCGACTATCTGTCCTTCCTGTGGAGGGAGTAAATTGGAACAGGATTCCGATGTCCTGGACACCTGGTTTAGTTCTGCACTGTGGCCTTTTTCTACACTGGGCTGGCCGGAAAGAACACCTGATTTGGAACATTTCTACCCCACTTCTGTCCTGGTGACTGCTTATGATATTATCTACTTCTGGGTAGCCCGGATGATGTTTATGGGGCTTGAATTTATGAAGGAAGTGCCGTTCCATACTGTTTACATTACGGGGCTTGTTCGTGATCCGCTCGGTCGCAAAATGAGCAAATCACTGGGCAATGGTATTGATCCGCTTGAAGTAATCGATAACTATGGGGCCGATACCCTGCGTTTTACCCTGGTTACCGGGCAGGCACCGGGTAATGACCAGCGTTTCAGGCAGGAAGGAGTAGAATCCGGAAGAAATTTCGCCAATAAAATCTGGAATGCTTCCCGTTTTGTTTTGATGAACTTAACTGACCAGGATGAGGAAGAGCCTTCATTTACTCCTTTCGATTCCGATAATATCCCGGACAACCTGGACAGGGCCGACCGCTGGATACTGCACCGCTACAATGAGACAGTCCAAAAAACAACAATGCTTTTAGATAAATATGAGCTGGGTGAAGCAGCTCGTCAGGTCTACGAATTCCTCTGGAATGATTTCTGTGATTGGTACGTTGAAATAAGCAAGCACTATCTCTACCTTAAAGACGAGGGTGAGCAGGCAGAATATGACCGAAAACAGACCCGCAGCCTGCTGGTTTACATCC
>PXFD01000200.1 GCA_003564505.1 Syntrophomonadaceae bacterium | reverse complement strand
GTCTCAAAGTTGGGTCAGTGAATAATTGCCGGTAGTCGGGACGGCTATGTAAAGTATCTTCCAAAAAACTGCTGATAAAGACTTTTGCAGTTAATCTCTGTAAATCTTCCGGCATGATATTACTTCGATCCAGGAAAAGCCGGGAAAAAGTCTGGTCTATTCGACCCCAGCGAGTGTTGAACTGACCGTGGTTGGCACCGTGAATATAAACTGATGCTTTGAAGTAGTCGCTGTTTTCCCTAAATGAGACGCGGTCATACTGCCTGGCTCCCTGGAATGATCGTACATCGCTGTCGGAAGATCCCTGCAGGACCAGGTAATTGATATCGCTCAGTTCTGTATTTTGCTTGCGTGGTTGAAACTGCCCATCTGAAGGAGCAATTGCAATCACCGACTGAAGGTTATAGCCAAAGTCGAAAGAGATATCGCTGTTACCTGGATGGAAGGGCAAATGATTAAAAGCGGCAGCAATGGCTGCGGCCTCGCCTCCCCTTGAATGGCCTATCAACCCTATGTTATCGATATCTACCATGCCTGCAAAAAGGTGGCCTTCTGTTTCGTTCCAGGAGTGCCACAGTGAAAGATGGCGGAGCAGGAGGTAGGCGCGGGCATCGTTTTCGTTTGTCAGTCCTCCCAGGATAGCCTCAATAAAACCGCCTGCATTTAAAAAGTTTTGGTCTACAGAAACCACAATATACCCTCGGCTGGCTAAAAGTTCCCCCAGGTAATCATAGCCGGGATCGGAAAAGTCATCCATCATGTGGTTCCCATGGACTATAAGCACAAGTGGAAACTGTCCGTCTTCCGCGGGATACCAGACCCGGGCGTTGAGCGGAACCGCATCCAAACCAAAGCCCCAATAAGTATCACGCAGCCAGACAATCGGAGCCATCGGTTTATCGACCATGGGAGATATATTTACACTGCTTGTTTTGATGTCAACATCCTGTCCATAGTCACTGCGACGCTTATCTGTACCGCTGCCGTATGTTAGCTCCAGAACTTCATAAGGACCTGTGTCGGCCGGATGTTCGAGCCCTGCTGCAGGTTCTGCAGCCTGGTGGTTGGCAGGTGCAGTTATGGTGTAAGGCTGGCCGGGCCAGGCAAACCAGATCAACAGGAGGCATAACCCTAAGCCCCCGGTAATGCCATATAACAAAGGGACTTTTCGCGGACGGTTTTCTTTTTTTGCGGCAGTCCAGGTCTTAATGCCTGCTCCCAGCAGGGAGGTCACCACTACAAAATATATTACTACACCGATAGCATTTCCTATCAAATGCACAGAAGCGATCATCAGGTTTAATAATAAAACCAGCGATCCAAGTAAAATCCACCGGTAGGGCTGTTGGAATTTTTGAACCAAATCCAGCACTTTTACCAGCAAAGAGCCGAGTAAAAAGGATAAAACTCCAATTAGAAGGGCAAAAAAGAAATTAGTAACTCCGTTAAAAAAGCTGTGTAACCCTCCGCCAAAAAACATGATTAAAAATAGAATGGCAGTGCACACCAATAAAGAGAGTGCAGCTCCCTGCCAGGCATTAGGCCCGAGCGTTAAGCGGTTTTTTAGCCAGGCTTGTTTTTTTGTTTTATCCATACTGACCTCCTGTGTAAAAGCGGACAGAAAATAGGTGGGTGTAATTCCATTGTTATTATTCTTTAATTAAGCTTTAATACCTTCAAAATAACTATCAAATTATGTGGATCAATGCGGTTAATTATAACTTATAAAGAGTTCAGCATGATAAACATTTCCACAGTTTCTTGTTGATTGTTATGTTGCCATGATATAATCTATCCATTAATGTCCTGGAGGATGATTATGACCAAAGATATTTATCGGCGATTGCAGGAACAACTTGACGGCTACTCTGTGGGGTTTCCCGCTACAGAATCCGGTGTAGAGATCGAAATACTTAATAAACTTTTCAGTGAAGAGGATGCAGAAATATTTTCAGCGCTAAGCCCGGCCCTGGAAAAACCGGAAGAAGTTGCAGGAAAACTAGGCCGGCCGTTCGAGGAGATGAAAGAAAAGCTGGAAGATATGGCTTCAAGAGGTTTGCTATTTCGGTTAAATAAAAATGGGATGATCCGCTACGGGGCCACGGCCTTTATTCATGGCATCTTTGAGTTTCAGCTGCCGCGGATGGACCGGGAACTGGCTGAAATGGTTGACCGTTATCTTAACGAGGGCATGGACAAGGCGCTGATCGGCATTAAAGGAACCTTCCTTCGCACCATCCCTATTGCACAGTCGATTGACTCCACCCACCAGGTGGCATCCCTGGATGATGCAGCAGAGATTATCAGGAAAGCAGGGAAAATTGTTGTCGCTGATTGTGTCTGTCGTAAAAGTAAAGATGCACTTGACAGCTCCTGCGGAGCTCCGCTGGAAGCATGTCTTCTCTTCGGTTCAATGGGACAATATTATTTAGACAATAAAATGGGCCGTGAGGTTAGCGCAGAGGAAGCGATAAATATTGTAACCCGTGCCCAGGAAGCGGGCCTGGTGACTCAGC
>PXFD01000109.1 GCA_003564505.1 Syntrophomonadaceae bacterium | reverse complement strand
CGGTTACCTGCCAGCGATCGCATGAGCAAAGAGGGCAGAGGGGATCACTACTTCTAATATCTGTAGAAAATTGATGGGCACAGTTTTCACACCTGAGGGTTGCCGGGATTGTTCGAACCATGATTTTTGCTCCTTCAGCCACGGTGTCTTTGCTGAGATAATCGAAATAGTGCTGCATCCATTCTTCGACAATGTCGCGCATCTCACCTACCTGCAGCTGTACTGAAACGACCTTGTCTGCATCGTTTTCCTCGGCATGTTTTAAAACAATCTTGAGCAGCGATTCTGTTATGGCCAGTTCGTGTATATGGTCCACCTCCAACGCCAAGAGACTAATTTTTCAAGACCTGACCCCAATATTTCTGACCCCAATATTTCTTGCTTAAACCTTCTTGTGTAGTTTATCCAACTCAAGGTCAAATTCCGGCTCTCCGATCACTACCAGGCCCAGGTCACCGTTAAGGGTTAGTAAGTCTCCGGTTTCAATCAGTTCAGTTGCCTGGCTTACCCCGTTAACTGCTGGTATCTGTAGCTCCCGCGCAATAATCGAGGAGTGAACAAGCATCCCACCGCGCCTTTCCACAATCCCCGCAGCCAGGGAAATAATAAAAGTCATTTGCGGTTGCACTGCGTCAAAAACCAGGATTTCTCCCTTTACCACTTCCTTGAAATCATCCACGGAGCGAATAACCCTTGCTTTACCGGTGACCATACCGCTTGATGAGGGTTGGCCTACCAGCTGCCTCGGTTTCAATGAAACGTTTTTTTCTTTATGCACCTTTTCTTTAGTAACGGGGGGGGTATAAGTTTTCTGTTTTTGCATGCTTTCCAGGACTGCCGGCCAATCGTCGAGATTGATCTGATCAGGTGTTTCCTTCACCAGTCCGGCTTTTTGCAGGCGGTTCAGGGCTTCTTTTAAATAAAGGTAAAGGTGGTTTTCAAGCTTGCTCAGCAAAATGTTGTCATCATCACGCAGCTTCCAGCTGAGCCTGCCGATCCTGAGCCAGTTCAAGGCACTATCTCTTTTTTGGGGGCCGGCTTTTTCAAGGTAAATATTCTCCAGTTCTTGTTTTTTTGCTATGCTTTCGGAGTGTTCCGTATTTTCTATTGTGGTGTCAGCCAGGGCTAATATTGTTTTGAGCAGAGTTCTGGGATCATCGGCCAGGCTCACATTATCATAGTAAATATTCATTTCTTCATTTAGCAACTTGACGAAGTTGGCTGCGAATTTGTCACCTGTATTTGTTTCGGTTTTGATTATTTCCCAAAACTGTTCTGTGCTAATATTATTTTCATCTGCTAAAAAAATCTCAATTTTTTCTTTCAGATTACTGTTGTTAGAGATCATTTGACCCAGCTTTTCCAACTGCCGGTTTCTCTGGTGGGCAAGTAAATCATCTGATTTAAGGAGAACTATAAATTCATAGGGATCCTCGGGCTTAACCAGGTCATTGTAATATGTGCCAAAAGTGCGGATCCCGTGGGCAAAGGGAATAAAATCATCCCAGTAAGTTTTCTTCCAGCGATTGTAACTTATGCCCCTCTCTTCGAGTTGTTCTAAAAATAGGCGGTTGTTTTCAGGGAACGGACCTTCAGCCTGGAAGCTTTCCACTTCTTCGATTAAGCCTGGAATTAATTCATTTTCCACCTTATCAGTTAATGCCAGCAGTGATTCTTTTCCCGGAGTCAGGGTCAAGTACCAGGAACGTTCATCGTCTGTATCGTTTGTCAGTCCGGTAATCGGCCTGACCTGGAGCACGGTAAAATCTTCTTCAATACCGGTCCATTCAATATCGACAGGCTGGCCGAAGAGCTTTTCCAGGGACAGGACCTTCAAGCGGAGATCCTCTAAGGCATTAGTTGCTAGAAGGGCTGTAGTGTTTTGACCATCTGCACTCAAGATTTTCCCGGAGTCTTTTTCAAGCTTGATCCTTTCGGGTTCTTCAATATTGTCAACCAGCAGGTCAAGCGAACCGCTAATTATTTCTAATACGATTATATTTTGTCGACCGGTGGAGGGATCAGCGCTGAAGGCCAATCCGGAAAGTTTTTTTGGTTCCATTGCCTGAATTAGAACAGGCATAGTACTGTGTTGTGAATCTAATTTTTTTTCTTCGCGGTATAGTAGAGAGCGGTCGCTCCATAATGAAGCCCAGACCAGTTTTATTTTTTCGACCAGCTCTTCAGCATTTACATTAAGGTAAGACTCATGGATGCCGGCAAAGGAAGCCGAGGCAGAATCCTCTGCTGCCGCTGAAGAACGAACTGCAAATTTTGTTCCAGCGGGATAGAGGGCAGCGTAAGAAGCTATTTCTTTTTCGAGTTCCTCCGGCAAGCTGCCCTTTGAATAAAAGGAGCGTATGCGCAGGGCTACATCCCAAATTTCCTCCCAGCGCATAGAGGAAAAGTCTTTCCGGTAAAGTTCTAAGTTAATTCGCTTTTGCAGATTATTGTGTCCGGTAAAAGCAATGTAGCTCTCGGCACTGATACAGAAGCCGGCGGGAACATGAAAACCTT
>PXFD01000131.1 GCA_003564505.1 Syntrophomonadaceae bacterium | reverse complement strand
TTAACCGCCAGGTAGTTGCAAAAATACAATCAGAGCGTCCTGAGCTGCTTCAGGTTGCATTTTGGATATACCAGGGAGGAGAAAATGTTTTTCTCCAGGATGGAGACAGCCTTCTACTGCCTGTTGATCAGCTAAAAGAGATATTAGAGCTGCTTATAGCCAAATTTCCCACTATCAAGAGAATAACTTCATATGCCCGGTCAAAGACTTTGCTGAAACGTAGTATAGACGAGCTGCAAAGGCTTAAAAAAGCAGGTTTGAACAGAATTCATGTCGGCCTTGAAAGTGGTAATGACCATGTATTGGATTTTATGAAAAAAGGGGTCATCGGTGCGGAACATATTGAAGCAGGCCGGAGGGTTAAGGAAGCAGGTCTATCTTTAAGTGAATACGTCATACTGGGTCTTGGTGGAGAACAGTGGTGGCGTGAACATGCCCTTGATACCGCAAAGGTGATAAACCAAATTAACCCTGATTTCATAAGGGTTCGGACCCTGGCTGTTCCTAAAGTCAGTCCACTTTATGAAAAGATTGTGCAGGGTGAATTCAAACTTTTGTCTGATGATGATGTAATCAGGGAAGAAAAGCTGTTTATTGAAAACCTGCAGGGCATAAATTGCGAGTTTTACAGCGATCATATTTTAAATCTTTTGGAAGATGTAAGTGGTAAGTTGCCTGAAGATAAAAGCAAAATGCTCGGTGTGATTAGTCAATACCAATCATTGCCCGTTGATGAGCAGGAAAAGTTTCGTCTTGGCAGAAGAACAGGTTATTACAGGACGATGTCCGATATGAAAAACACCAGTTTAAACGATCCGGTAGAACGTAACTACAGGCATTTGCAGCATAAAGGAATATCAGTGGATGATTATATCGAACAATTAATGCTTCGGTTTATTTAAAATGACAGGCGGTAAAAGAAATGCGGGTAGCCATATGCATATTGGAGCTTTACATTCCCGGTAAAACTTCGTTAAAGGGTAAGCGTCAGGTAACAAAAAGCTTGATTCAACGTCTGCGTAATAGTTTTAATGTTTCAGTTTCTGAAGTTGGCAGCCAGGATCTCTGGCAGCGGACTGAGTTGGGTCTCGCAGTCGTTTCTTTTAACGGGGCCGGTGCTGATAGCATCATGGAAAAAATCTTTAATTTTGTTGAAAAAGAAAATGAAGTTGAAATTATTTCTTCACGTATCGAAATTTATTAGAAGAGGTAAAGTATTATGTCATCAATTAAAAAGGTAACTCAAGTTGCTCATCTTCAGGTCAGCCAGGTACTGCAACCGGGTGATCTGGCTGTTGATGCTACAGCAGGAAATGGAATGGACTCAGTTTTTCTGGCCGGGCTTGTTGGCTCAAAGGGCCAGGTTTATACCTTTGATATTCAGGAAGAAGCCCTGACCTTAACTGCAAGTAAACTAAGAGAGCATAATATGGACCAGCAGGTAAAATTAATCCAAGATGGTCACGAAAAACTGTCCGATTATATAAACGAACCTGTTACAGTATTTATGTATAACCTGGGTTACCTGCCGGGTGGAGGCAGCAGAATAACTACCAGGTTTGATACTACTTTACGTAGTATTCAGCAAGCCCTGGTTCTTTTAAAACCGGGAGGAATTATTACTGTAATCATGTACCCCGGTCACAGGGAAGGAAAAGTTGAGAAGGATGGATTGCTTCCGGTTTTTAATAGTTTGCCTGCGACAGAATTTGTAGCGCTTCATTATAATTATCTTAACGTTAGTAATGATCCACCTGAGCTGGTTGTTGTGCAAAAAGCAACTTCTGATTAAAAAATGAATAAAAGGATTTTCTTTGAACCTTGTCGAACAAAACTATGTTTAAAAACAATTTATTTTAAAAACCTGGATAGTTGATAGGAGTTTGTCTAAACTGGAATTTAAATTAGACTTGATCGAAAAAGAGCTGACGTTTGTAGATAAGCGTTTGGGAGAAATTATAGAAAGTGCTGGCCCTGAAATTCAAGAGGTCGGTGACTATATTTTTAACGGTACTGGAAAAAGGATTCGACCGACCCTTTTTTTAATTGCTGCTTTCCGGAAAGGTGAGGATTTATCTTATTTAATAGACGCGGCTGTTGCCCTGGAACTTATGCATACTGCGTCTCTGCTTCACGATGATGTGATAGATCAGGCAAATTTACGCAGAGGAAAAGATGCAGCTCATGTTAAATGGAACAATAAAATAGCTGTTCTAAGTGGTGATTATCTTTTAAGTCGTGCCTTTGATTTACTGGTAAGCTATCAAAACTGGTCCTTGATGAATATTGTCGTTAACATTGTCCGCAATATGTCCGAAGGTGAAGTTGAGCAGGCTTTTGCTAATACTTCCATGCCAGACTTGGAAGAAAGTTATTTAGGTTGGATCGGCAAAAAAAGTGCTTCATTTTTTGCCGGATGCTGCGAGGCGGGAAGCCTTCTGGGTGGTGATGGACGGTTAGAGCAGCTATTATGGTCAGAATACGGTTACAACCTGGGGATTGCTTTTCAATTAATTGA
>PXFD01000183.1 GCA_003564505.1 Syntrophomonadaceae bacterium | reverse complement strand
ATGACTTAATTCTTACCGTATCTGAAGCAGCGGGCAGCGTCGGAGATACAATTATCGTTAAAGTCAATATAGAGAACGCAGCAAATACTGAAGGCGGGCAGTTTGTTCTTAGCTTCGATCCGGAGCTTTTAAGGCCAGTAAGCATAGAGGCTGAAGAATTCATTACCGGCTCTGCTGACAGCATGGATATGGCAAACCTTGAATATGCTCCGGGCCAGTTGAAGTTCATTTGGGTCACTGTTTATGCCGATACTGATGATTCGGGAACCCTGTGCACGGTTAATTTTGAGCTTTTGAAAGAGGGTGAGACTCTGCTTGAAATTGATAAAGTAGTAATCTCTCCTGAAGGAATTGACACCATTGCTGAGCCGGGGTTACTGGCTGTTTCCGGCAACGGGGTGGTTGAACCTGATGAAGAAACTGATGCAGATGAAGAAGGAAATGATGATGTCGAACCCGATCTGGCAAACGATGATGAAGAAGCTGCCCCTGAAGAAGTTGATACAGGTACAAGCAGCGTATTAATCATTTTCGCAATCCTGGCGGTCCTGGCAGTTGCTGGGTTACTTTACACTAAGGTATTCAAAAAGCCTGGTGCTAAACATGTAAAGAAAAAATAATGGAATCCAGGGAGAAAGAGAATTTTGACAAGATAAACACTGAAACGCTTTTTATTTATGAAGTACATTTTAAACGAAAGTGAGGTTGTTGAAATGCCAAATAACAAAAAGAAAGTAGGGGCAAAGCTCAGTCTGTCAATGCTCTCCATTTTGCTTCTCCTTCTTCTATTTGCAAATGTTGCCTTTGCTGAATCTTTTGAATATCAGTATGGCGATGTGAACAAAAGCGGAGAAGTGAATGTAATTGACGTAGTTGATATAATGAAGCATGTTCTAAATCTTGAATTACTTGAGGGAGAAGCAGAAAGGCTGGCTGATGTTGACGGTGACAGTAATGTTGATGTCCAGGATGTTACCTTGGCCATGCAGCTGACATTGAGATTAATTGATGATATAGTTGATGCCCTTTCAGCAAGTGGTGACTTCCAGAACTTGGTTGGAGCGTTGGAAGAAACCGAACTGGATGATGCACTGAAGGGAGATGGACCATTTACATTATTTGCTCCTGATGATGATGCTTTCAGTGATCTTCTGGATGCCCTTGATATTACAGTTGAAGAGCTTCTTGACCTTGATGGTTTGGAAGATATCTTACTCTACCATGTAGTATCAGGTGATTATCGGGCAAAAGACTTGCTAAAAGATGAGCCGGTCGAAATTGAAACTCTACAGGGGGACGTTATCGTTTTTACTGTAGAAAATGGAACTGCTTTTGTTAATGATGCTGAGATAACTGAAGCGAATATTGTTGCAGCCAATGGTGTTATTCACGTTATAGATACAGTCCTGGTTGAAAGAATTGCTCAGATTTCCAGTGTTGAAGCAGTTAACAGAACTACTATAAAGGTAGTATTTAAAGAAAACGTTTCGGAAGAAATGATCGAAGATAAGGACTTCTACCAGATTACCGTGGGTGATGAAGCAGTAGAGGTAGAAGAAGTAGATTATGATGCCGATGAAAACGAAGCTACTCTTACCGTCGATATGACCGGGAAATCCGGTGTGCTGATTGTAAATGGCGTGGAAGCAGAAGATGAAGTGCCGGCTTTGCCGGAATTTACTGCATTGTCTGCACAAGAAGCAAACCGGGATATTACCATGCACTTTAACGTTCCGGTTTACGCTTTAGATGATCTCGATCCTGGTGATGATATCGAAGTAAGTGTTGCCGGAAGCAGTGTCGGAAGCAGCTTCGAAATTGATATTGCTGAAGACGCTGATGATGCTGAAAATAAAGTTATTGTTACAGTTGATTCAGGTTTCCGCCCTGCTGCAAATGCTTCCGTTGTTGTAACCCTTACCACATCAGGAGCTGATAAGGTTGCTAATGTCTGGGATGAGCCGGTAGGAGCTCCTCAAATTAGAAGTACTACTGCCACTCCCGACAATGAAAACCCAACCTTCCAGAGCATAACCGTTTACAACAATACCAGGTTTGTAATGGCTAACTTCTCCGAACCAGTTCATACAGATGGAAATACAATTTCTGTGGGTGCGGGTACTACCCAGGTTAGCGTAACGGGTGTTCGAACCGACGGAACCCCGCTGTCCTTTACCGGCGACGGGATCAATCCCGGCCTTTCGCTTGACGAGGAAAAAAGCAGTTTAAAGATCGAGCTGAACGAAGCTGTCCCGGCTGGAGCTGATATAACGGTGAGTTTTGGGGTTACCGCCGGAAGCAGAATTGAAGACCGGGCCGGCAATTCGTTGGCAGGAACCTATACCAGGAGTGGAACTGCTGTGGCCGGACCCAGCCTGAAAAACGCCAAGGCCTCGGATCTCAGCGTTAATGCCAGCGGCCAGACCCAGGTCTTTGAGGTGACACTCGATGATGCCCTGGCTGAAGGGGAAGAGATTACCGTTGACCTCTCTGATGCTGTAGCTAAAGATGTTAACTATACT
>PXFD01000026.1 GCA_003564505.1 Syntrophomonadaceae bacterium | reverse complement strand
TTGCGCTTTGCGCATTTTTATGATAAATTATATTGGGTAAAGTTGTAGTGGTTTATTGACGAAGGGTGGGGCATTCCCACTCTTTCATGTTAAAGGAGTAAATGTTTTGAGCAGGGAAGAGATCCGCGATAATCTAATTGCCTTAATCGAGCCTTTTCTTGAGGAGATGGGCTTTGAATTGGTCCGGCTTGATTATGTTGCAGGCAAGCATGGACGCCTGCAGCTTTTTATTGACACAGAAGGCGGAGTTACAATTGATCACTGTGAAGAGGTAAGCCGGGCTCTCTCCGATTTACTGGATATTCACGATCCTATCCCGAATGCATATAGCCTTGAAGTTTCTTCGCCGGGCCTGGAAAGACCGCTGACTAAAAAAGAGCATTTTCAGCGGTTTCAGGGTGAAAAGGTGAAAGTCAAAACAGGTGAAGTTATTGAGGGCAGCAGGAAGTTTAGCGGTGTACTACAGAGGGCCGGCAATGATGAAATTGAAATTCTCAGGGATGATGGAAGCTCAGTTGTAATACCATATAATCATATTGATCGGGCGAATCTCTGGTATCCAGGCCCGGGCAAAGTTTGAGTTTAGTATCTGAAGTGTGTTGGAAAGGAGGTAGGAAATTAAAGTGAACAAAGATCTATTTGCAGCAATAGAATCGCTGGAAAAGGAGAAGGGAATTAGTAAAGAGGTTCTCTTTGAAGCACTGGAGGTAGCTCTCGTTTCAGCCTATAAAAGAAACTTCCAGTCTGCTCCTGCAGTAAATGTGACCCTCGATCGAGAAACAGGCGAGATCAAGGTCTTTTCAGAACTGAAAGTTGTGGAAGAAGTTGAATCAGATGAAACCGAAGTAAGCCTGTATGAAGCAAGGGTTTATGATCCACGCTGCCAGATTGGCGATACGGTCGAAATGGAGGTAACGCCAAAGGAGTTTGGCCGAATTGCAGCGCAAACTGCAAAACAGGTTGTAATACAGAGGATTCGTGAAGCAGAACGTGAATTAATTTACGAAAACTTTGTCGATAGAACCGAAGAGGTCATAACCGGCCTGGTCCGGCGCTTTGAACAGAGAAATGTGATTGTTGATCTTGGCAGAACTGAAGCTGTGCTGCCCGTGGAAGAACAGATTCCGCATGAAAGGTACAGGCAGGGGGAAAGAGTAAAGGCATTTATCCTTGATGTCAAGAAAACTACAAAGGGACCACAAATAATCGTCAGCAGGTCTCATACCGGTTTTTTGAAAAGACTTTTCGAGATGGAAGTCCCTGAAATTTATGAAGGCATAGTAGAAGTTAAGGCGGCAGCAAGAGAAGCAGGTCATCGTTCAAAGCTCGCTGTTATATCGCATAACCAGGATATAGATCCTGTCGGGGCCTGTGTGGGACCCAAAGGCAGCAGGGTTCAGGCTATTAGCAACGAGTTAAAGGGAGAAAAAATTGATATCATTAAATGGAGTGAAGAAACGGAAGAATATATTGCCAATGCTCTCAGTCCAGCCAAGGTAGCTTCAGTTATGATTAATTATGAAGAAAAAACTGCATCAGTAGTAGTTCCCGATAATCAGCTTTCCCTTGCCATCGGGAAAGAAGGACAGAATGCGCGATTGGCAGCACGTATCACGGGCTGGAAAGTCGATATCTCCAGCGAAACTCAGTATACAGAGAAAAGCCTTTCAGCTATAGGGCTTACCGGTGATGCCGAAGAAGTTCCGGAAGATGAGGATACAGAAATGCCGGAAAGTCTTCCAGGTGATGAAGCAGAACCTGATCAGGCTGAAGAAATGGATGCAGCCGGAAATGAAGAAGATACATCGGTTGAAAAAGAAGATAAAGATACAGTGATTGAAAATGAGCCCACAGGTGAAGAAAAAACTGAAGAGGAAATGAAGCAGGATGATTAAAAAACGTAAGATCCCTATGCGTGTTTGTATCGGGTGCCAGCAAAAAATGGCAAAAAAAGAGCTGATCCGGGTAGTAAGAACTCCAGATGGTGGGGCTGTTCTCGATAGCACCGGTAAAAAGTCCGGTAGGGGAGCTTATTTGTGTCGAAGGCAGGACTGTTTTAAAAAAGCAATAAAAGGTAAAAGGCTGGAAAAAAACCTGCAAATGCCTGTAGATGAAGGTTTGTTGAATGATCTGGCTGCATTACTTGACAAAGATAAGGAAGTCAATGGTCCATGACAGGGAGGGCTTACCTTATGGAGGTGTTTTAGATGAGCAAGGTCAGAGTTTATGAGTTAGCCAAAGAACTGGGAATCAACAGTAAAAAGCTCATTGAAGTTATGAAAGATATGGATATTAAAGTTAATAACCATATGAGTACTTTAACCGATGATGAAGCTAAAAAAGTAATGTCAATCCTAACCGGACAAACGGGTGACAGGAAACCGGATAAAGAGGAAGCTGAAGCAAAAAAAGATCAGGCTGCCAAAAAACCTGAAGAAAAACCTGAAAAGAAAGCTGTAAAAAAAGCTGAATCAAAGAAAGAAAAGTCCGAAGAAGAAAAGCCTGCTCCCAGCCGCAAGGCAAGAAAAGCGATCCAGGAAGAAAAAAGGGCTGCCGCACTTAAAGCTCAGAAGCCTAAAGTCAGGCTTGAAGGACAGGTGACCGTTGCTGAACTGGCCGGACATTTTGACCTGCCTGCTACCCAGTTAATAACTGAACTGATGGATATGGGGATAATGGCCAGCTTGAACCAGCCGCTCTTACCCGAATCTGTTGAACTTTTAGCCGATGAACACGGTTTTGAGATTGATTATATAGAGGATCCGATAGAAGAGGAACTGCTTGCTGTTTGTGAAGATGAAGGCGGCAAGGAAATACTGCGAAAACCGGTGGTCACTGTCCTCGGCCACGTAGACCACGGTAAAACTTCACTGCTGGATTCAATCAGAAGTGCTAAGGTAACCGATGGGGAAGTTGGCGGAATAACTCAGCATATCGGAGCATACCAGGTTGATATTAATAATAAACAGATTGTTTTCCTGGACACGCCGGGCCACGAGGCATTTACTGCTATGCGGGCCAGGGGAGCACAGGTAACTGATATTGCCGTGCTGGTTGTTGCGGCTGATGACGGGGTTATGCCGCAGACTGTTGAAGCCATTAATCACGTCAAGGCAGCGCAGGTGCCGATTATGGTGGCGGTTAACAAGATTGACAAACCTGATGCAAACCCGGACCGGGTCAAGCAGCAGCTTTCAGAACATGGTCTTGTCTCGGAGGAGTGGGGTGGCGACACTATATTTGTAAATGTCAGCGCCATCAAGGGCGATGGAATAGAAGAACTCCTTGAGATGATCCTGCTGTTAGCCGAAGTAGGTGAATTGAAAGCCTGTCCTGAAAGGACAGCCAGGGGAACCGTGGTAGAAGCTAAGCTCGATCGCGGACGCGGCCCGGTGGCTACTGTGCTGGTGCAGGACGGAACTCTCAGTGTCGGTGAATCGCTTATTTGCGGTTCCATTGCCGGTAAAATCAGGGCAATGAATAATGATCGCGGCGAAAGGATCAATTCAGCCGGCCCATCAACCCCTGTGGAAATCCTGGGATTAAACGAGGTGCCACTGGCAGGGGATACTTTCCAGGTTGTCGGGGATGATAAAGTAGCCCGCCAGGTTGCGGAAAAAAGAGCAGCAAAGTTAAAAGAAGCAAGCAGGCGAGTCCAGAGAGTAACCCTGGATGACCTTTTTAAGCAGATCCAGGAAGGTGAAGTAAAAGATCTGAACCTGATTCTAAAGGCAGATGTTCAGGGTTCTGTTGAAGCTGTGCAGGATGCATTAAACAAGCTCAGCCTTGAAGAAGTTCAAATAAAGATTATCCATACAGGTGTTGGAGCGATCAACGAATCGGACATTATGCTGGCTTCGGCTTCCAATGCTATCGTAATTGGGTTTAATGTCAGGCCGGATGCCAATGCCCGCAAGCTTGCGGAGCAGGATAAGGTTGATGTCCGGTTGTACAGGATTATCTATGAAGCAATTGAAGACATCAAAAATGCCGTTACGGGACTGCTGAAACCGATCATGAAAGAGGTAATTCTCGGACAGGCTGAGGTCAGGGAAGTATTTAAGGTCTCGCGCCTGGGCAATATTGCCGGTTCCTACGTAACAGAAGGTAAAATAACCCGCAATGCCATGATCAGGGTAATCCGGGATGGCACAGTAGTTCATGATAACGGCAAAATAGATTCCCTGAAACGGTTTAAAGATGATGTAAAAGAAGTTTTAACAGGCTATGAATGCGGAATTTTGCTTGAAAACTTCAATGATCTCAATGAGGGAGATATTATTGAAGCATATACCATGAAGCAGGTTAAACGCTAAATTTACCTTATCGCCGTATCAGCCTATATTTAGGAGGATTTCATTATGTCGGAAAACAGAGTGCGGCGGGTTGCTGAACAGATCAAAAAAGATGTCAGTCAAATTATCGTTACTGAAATAAAAGATCCCAGGATTGCCGGGATGACCAGCGTTACTGATGTGGAGTTGTCAAAGGATTTACGCCATGCATCTGTTTATGTAAGCGTTTATGGCAGTGAAACGGAAAGGGAAGAAACTTTACAAACCCTGGCCAGGGCTTCCGGGTTTGTCCGTTCTGAAATAGGGCGGCGAATAAGATTAAGGTATACCCCGGAGATTAACTTTTTCCTGGACACTTCCATTGAGTATGGCGCCTATATTGAAAGTGTATTAAAATCACTGAAGGAAGAAGAGAACAGGGATGACAGCCGATCGGGCGACGATAATTGATATAATAGAAAAAGAGAATCAATTCTACCTGATATCGCATATGCTGCCTGACGGGGATAGCATCGGCTCACTACTGGGATTGGGACTGGGATTAAATAAAATAGGTAAAGAAGTAACCCTGTTCACTCCGGGTCATATTCCCGACAAGTACAGGTTTTTGGAAGGTTCCGGGACAGTTTGTCATAACGGTTCAATCGATAATCCGGAAAGAGCGGTTATTGTTCTTGACAGCAGTGATCCTGAGCGACTCGGCCTTTTCAAGGATTCGGTTATGCAGAGCAGGATGATTATCAATATCGATCATCATGTAACCAACCAGCGCTTTGGCCATTTAAATTATGTCGATGACACTGCTTCTGCCACAGGTGAAATTGTTTTCGGTCTGTTGAAGGAGCTGGGTGTTGAGATAGACTACCATATTGCTGAAGCTCTCTACGTAGCAATTTCAGCCGATACAGGTTCCTTTAAATTTGAGAATACAACTTCTCAAACCCATCAAGTAATTTCATCCCTGCTGGAATCTGGTATAAATCCCGGTGTAATATCTCAAAAAATCTTTGACGAGCGGCCTTACACTTACTACATTTTGCTGAAAGAGGCCCTGTCAACCCTTGAACTTTATGAAAGCAGGACTGTTGCCGTAATGGTTTTAAGCAAAGATATCAGGGAACGGAGCGGTGCAACCACTGACGATCTTGAGGGCATCGTTAACTTTAGTCGCAATATTGAAGGGATCGAACTGGGCATACTTTTCTACGTGGAAAGCGATAGCGAAGTTAAAGTTGGTTTTCGCTCAAGAAACCTTGATGCCAGTGAACTGGCAGGCAGATTAAACGGTGGCGGTCATATCAGGGCAGCCGGCTGCAGGATGAATGGCGATTTTGAGTCGGTTAAAGAAAGAGTTATGGCCGAAGCTTTAAAAATGGTTAAAGAGCTGCCGGCATAAGGGAGCATTGCAGTGTGGACGGTATTATTGTCATTAACAAACTGGCCGGAGACAGCTCAAACAGGGCCGTGCAGCTGGTAAAAAAAATATTTCCCGGTCACAGGGCAGGACATACCGGAACACTTGATCCAATGGCGACCGGGGTTCTGCCGATTTGTTTGGGCAGGGCTACACGCTTGAGTGAATATGTTATGGAGCTGCCAAAAAGTTACCGGGCAGAAGTAACCCTGGGAAAAGTAAGCAGCACCGGTGACTCGGAGGGCGATGTGGTAGCGAAACCGGATGTAGAACTGCCCGGCCGCCGGCAAATTGAAGATATTTTGCAAAGCTTTAGTGGTGAGATCGAGCAGCTGCCGCCACACTATTCTGCGGTGAAACACCAGGGAAAACCTCTCTACCACTGGGCCAGGCAGGGCAAAGAAGTTCCCCGCAGGATAAGAAAAGCATATATATACCGGATAGAGCTTTTAGATTACAATCGTGATTCAGAACCACAGCTGATTTTTGAAGTCGATTGCTCAAAGGGCACTTATATCAGGACCATGGTGATTGATATTGGTGAATCCGCAGGATGTGGCGCATACCTGTCAGGCCTGGTAAGGACTGCAGTCGGGCCATACCATCTCGATAAGTCTATGACAACAGCCCAGGTTGCCGAAAAAGTAAAAAATGGCTGTATCGGTGATATAATGTGGCCAATGGATAGTGCATTGCAGCAGTATTTCGCGCTAGAAATGGACAGTCAGCAAGTAGAGGCTTTGAAAAATGGGCAGGAGCTTTATCCAGAGGAATCAGGGCTGCTGTCAGGATTACCCCTGGATGAACCAATCAGGCTTTATGACAGGCAGGGTGAATTTAAGGCCTTGATAACAAAGTTTGTTTCGCAGGACAAAGAAGGTTTAAAAACCCTCAAATTTTTAACATAAAGGTAGGAAAATCTGCTGTCTCCTTCAGCAGGCAAGTCTATTTGCATAAACTTCAGCAGGTCCAGGGTAGTGATATTGAATTTAAGTGAAAAGGGATAGTCCAGATGGAAATTATTAATGGTGTAGATAATATTGCAAATCAAAAAGTTTCTCTTTACGTGGCACTGGGAAACTTCGATGGTATCCACCGTGGCCACCAGGAGATAATAAAAGCGGCTGTGAAAAGAGCAAAAAACAAAAAGGGAAAAAGCGCCGTGCTGATCTTTGATCCCCATCCCCAGATCGCCCTGCGCCCCGAACAGCCTCTATCGCTTTTAACCGACCTGGTTGATCGAGCGGAAATTATGGCGGAGCTGGACCTGGATTACCTTATTGTGCAGCAGTTTACTTCCAGGATGTCTTCTCTTTCGCCTGAGCAGTTTGTGCGCCAGGTATTAGTTGAAAGATTGCATCTAAAAGGAGTTTTTGTTGGCGAGGATTATTCATTCGGACGAATGGGTGCAGGCAGTTCCAGCACCCTTAGCTACTGGGGCGACAAACTTGGTTTCTCCGTTGATGTTAGCCCCATGTTTTACTTTAAGGATAAAGAAGTTAGCAGTTCAATAATACGTTCTTTATTGCTCAGTGGCGATGTTAAGGAGGCTTCCGACCTGCTTGGTTATTACTTTTATAGGCAGGGACAGGTAATTAAGGGTTATGGAATAGGAAAGAAAATGGTTTATCCAACGGCAAATATTGCCGCCAATCCTCGTCTTTTATGGCCCGGTAAGGGTGTATATCTGACTGCAGTAAACAGGCTTGACGGGGATCTGTTCTACGGGGTCACCAATGTTGGTTCACGCCCTACCTTTGCCGATCATAATATTGCTGTAGAAACACATATCCTTGATTTTGATCAGACTATCTATAATCGCGAGATCCGCATATGTTTTCTGGAGAAGCTGCGCGATACCCGTATTTTTAATTCAGCAGAACAATTAAAAGAACAGATCGGGCAGGATATTGAACAGAGCAGGAGGTTGATCAAGCTTTATAATCAAGGGAAAAACGGGATCATCCATTCTTTACAAGCAGGTTGTTCTGTGCTAAAATCACAATAGTTTGAACCGCGGGCTAGGTTTAACGCTTTCCCAACGTTAAACTTGGCAGGCGGCGATTATATAAATGGGAGGAGTTTTTTTATTATGCTTGATCAGGAACGGAAACAGGGAATAATTGATCTTTACAAGAGACACGAGGGCGATACGGGTTCACCGGAAGTTCAGATTGCTCTTTTAACAGAGCGGATTAATTACCTCACGGAACACTTAAAAACCCACAAAAAAGATTATCATTCTCAACGGGGATTGCTAAAAATGGTAGGCCGCAGAAGAGGCTTACTGAATTATCTTCGAGATACTTCCCCTGAACGTTATCAGACAATTATTACCAAGCTTAAGCTGAGGAAATAACTTTTACTTTGTAAGCACGGGGGGCTGGCCCCGTGCTTACAGCTAATTGTAAATATTGGATACCAGGTAATTCAAGAAGTAGTCGAGAGGAGTTTATAGATTTATGCAAACTTTTACCATGGAACTGCAGGGTAAAGAATTTTCGATGGAAACAGGGCGGCTTGCCAAACAGGCCAGCGGCGCCGTTTTGCTAAGACATGGCGATACAATGGTTTTGGTTACGGCAACAGTCTCAGATCAACCGCGTGAAGGTGTCGACTTCCTGCCCTTAACTGTTGATTACGAGGAGCGGTTGTATGCCGTTGGTCGTATACCGGGTGGCTTTATCAAGAGAGAAGGACGACCCACTGAGCGAGCCATTTTAGGCTGTCGCCTGACAGATCGTTCAGTGAGACCTCTGTTCCCGAAGGGCTTTAATCATTCATTGCACATAGTGGCCACGATCCTTTCGATGGACCAGGATTGTCCTCCGGAACCGCTGGCTATTATCGGAGCTTCAGCAGCGCTCTCAATATCAAAGATACCATTTGAGGGCCCGGTTGGCGCTGTAATTGTTGGTCTAGTTGATGGTGAAGTTGTCGTTAACCCCAACCAGGAACAAACAGAAAAAAGTTCTCTTCACCTGATGCTTGCCGGTTCTGAAGATGCTGTGCTAATGGTTGAAGCAGGGGCTGATGAGATAAGTAAGGATGATGTTCTAAAAGCAATTCAGGCTGGACATGAAACAATCAAGGAAATTGTTGATCTGCAGAAAAAGATGGTTGCAGAAGCCGGCGAAGAAAAGATGACCGTCGAGCGTAAAGAACTGCCTCAAGATATGGTTGATAAGGTTGAGCCGGTTGTTAAGGAAGGCGTTTCAGAAGCTTTGAAGATTTCCGACAAGCAGGAACGTGAAGAGAGGCTTGCATCAATAAAGCAGGAAATTAAAGATAAATTTATCGAAGACTATCCTGAGCAGGAATCAGAATTGGTTAAGATCTTTGAAGCTGTTCTTAAAGATACCCTGCGCAAAATGATTATCAATGAAGACTTACGGGCAGATGGTCGCCGGTCGGAAGAGATCCGTCCGATTAGCTGTGAAATATCTTCACTGCCGCGTACTCACGGTTCTGCTATTTTCACCCGTGGTCAAACCCAGGTATTGAATATCTGCACCCTTTCTGCCCTGCGTGATATGCAGATGTTAGATGGTCTCGGACTTGAAGAATCCAAGCGGTTTATGCACCATTATAATTTCCCGCCCTACAGCGTTGGGGAAACCGGATTTATGCGCGGTCCAGGCCGCAGGGAAATTGGTCACGGTGCCCTGGCCGAACGGGCTCTTGAGCCGGTAGTTCCCTCTGAGGATGACTTCCCATATACAATTCGATTGGTTTCAGAAGTTCTTGAATCGAACGGTTCAACCTCAATGGGTAGTGTCTGTTCCGGTTCACTTGCCATGATGGATACCGGTGTGCCGCTGAAAAGACCCGTTTCCGGAATAGCCATGGGCTTGATTAAGGAAGGTGATGATGTGGCTATACTTTCCGATATCCAGGGTGTAGAGGACTTTTTAGGAGATATGGACTTTAAAGTAGCCGGAACTGAAAAAGGGATTACTGCAATGCAGATGGATATTAAAATTAAGGGTCTTTCCCGTGAACTGCTGGAAAGTGCCCTGGAACGTGCCGATAAAGGCTATAAACATATCCTTGGCATTATGAATGAAACTATCAGTGAAGCAAGGCCTGAACTTTCTCCGAACGCACCACGGATGATCAGGATGCAAATTGATGTTGACAAGATCAGGGATGTAATCGGCCCCGGTGGCAAGATGATTAACAAGATCATATCTGAAACCGGAGTGGGCATTGACATTGAACCTGACGGCAGGGTATTCATAGCCGCTGTCGATCCGGAAGGTGGAGAAAAAGCCAGGGAAATGATTGAAGCCCTGGTCAAGGATGTAGAAGCAGGAGAAGTTTATACCGGCAAAGTCAAAAGGGTAGAGCGTTACGGCGCTTTTGTCGAGGTACTGCCGGGCAAAGAAGGCCTGCTGCATATATCACACCTGGATCATCACCGTGTTAACAAAACTGAAGATGTGGTGAAACTGGGAGATGAAGTCGAAGTAAAAGTCCTTGATATTGATGATAAGGGCCGGATAAATCTTTCCAGGAAAGCCTTGCTTGAAAAGCCTTCAGGCGGTGGAGGCGGCGGGGGCAAACCTGATAATCGCAGATAGCAGCAAGGTTAAAACCCTACCTGGTAGGGTTTTTTCTCTAAAACAAGAGAATACTACCAGGCTTACTTAAAAAACTGAAGCGAGCGTATGTTATTTTAAGCAGGTCGGGATACTTATAGCTTAGAGGCTGCGCAGTGATAATAAAAAAACCTGAATGTAGGAGAAACTTTCATGGTCTGTGATAATATTAAGCTGCCCTTTAAAAGAATAAAGGGAACAGGAGATTTGCCGCAGCCATCTTATATGACCAGCGGATCTGCCGGTATGGATATATATGCGGCTGTTGAAGATGATATTATTGTTAAACCCGGGAATAGAGCCCTTGTGCCAACCGGTTTAATGGTTGCTGTACCTCCCGGGTATGAGCTGCAAATCAGACCGCGCAGTGGATTGGCATTCAGGCAGGGTGTTGGAATTATCAACTCACCCGGCACCATAGACTCAGATTACCGTGGTGAAATAAAAGTAATCCTGATCAACCTGGGACAGGATATTGTTACCATTAGTCGTGGTGATCGGATTGCCCAGATGGTCCTTTGTCCGGTTCCCCGGGCTGTTCTTGAAGAAGTTGATGAACTGCCCTCCACAGAACGGAATGACGGAGGTTTCGGACATACAGGATGAAAGTGCAGGCATGAATATGTTGGTAAAGTGAGGCCTGCAATCAATGATATTTTGAATATAAAACTTCCCTGCAGGCTCGAAGCAAAGCGGGAAGTTAATTAAGGGTGTTCAGACGCTGGTTTGTTGCGCTGTATGACCCAAAAATACATAATGGAGGTACATTTTGTCCAGACGAAATAAGAAAAGTAAAACGCTGCAGCTGATACCCCTCGGGGGAATCGGTGAAATTGGTAAAAACATGTTTGTTTTGAAGTACGGCCAGGAATGCATCATCATGGATGCCGGACTGAAGTTTCCTGATGAGGCAATGCTGGGAGTGGATATTGTTATTCCCGATATTTCATATCTGCTGGAAAACAATATTGATATTAAGGCGATCATTCTAACTCACGGTCACGAAGACCATATCGGAGCTCTGCCTTTTTTAATTGAAGACCTTAACTGTCCTGTCTACGGCACAAGATTAACACTCGGTATAGTTGAGGCGAAATTCAGGGAACATCCCCACAAAAATATTGAGCT